>DATHAV010000513.1:0-4902 GCA_035296505.1 Pseudoxanthomonas sp. | reverse complement strand
ACACGGTCATGGATCTCTCCACCGGCCGCAACATTCACGACACCCGCGAATGGATCCTCCGCAACTCGCCCGTGCCCATCGGCACCGTTCCCATCTACCAGGCGCTGGAAAAGGTCGACGGCCGCGCCGAGGAGCTGACATGGGAAATCTTCCGCGACACGCTGATCGAACAGGCCGAGCAGGGCGTGGACTACTTCACCCTCCACGCCGGCGTGCTGCTGCGCCACGTGCCGCTGACCGCCGGGCGCGTCACCGGCATCGTCTCGCGCGGCGGCAGCATCATGGCCAAGTGGTGCCTGGCGCACCACCGGGAGAACTTCCTCCACACCCACTTCGAGGACATCTGCGAGATCATGAAGGCCTACGACGTGGCCTTCAGCCTCGGCGACGGACTGCGCCCGGGCTGCATCGCCGACGCCAACGACGCGGGCCAGTTCGCCGAACTCGAGGCGCTGGGCGAGCTGACCAAGATCGCGTGGAAGCACGACGTGCAGACCATGATCGAAGGCCCCGGCCACGTGCCGATGCACATGATCAAGGAGAACATGGACAAGCAGCTGGCCGAGTGCGGCCAGGCGCCGTTCTACACCCTGGGGCCGCTGACCACCGACATCGCGCCCGGCTACGACCACATCACCAGCGCGATCGGCGCGGCGATGATCGGCTGGTTCGGCACCGCGATGCTGTGCTACGTGACGCCCAAGGAGCACCTGGGCCTGCCCGACCGGCAGGACGTGCGCGACGGCATCATGGCCTACAGGATCGCCGCGCACGCCGCCGACCTGGCCAAGGGCCACCCGGGCGCGCAGGTGCGCGACAACGCGCTGAGCAAGGCGCGCTTCGAGTTCCGCTGGGAGGACCAGTTCCACCTGGGCCTGGATCCGGAAAAGGCCAAGGAATTCCACGACCAGACCCTGCCCAAGGACGCGCACAAGCTGGCCCACTTCTGCTCGATGTGCGGGCCGCACTTCTGCTCGATGAAGATCACCCAGGACGTGCGCGACTACGCCGCCGAACATGGAGTGGAGGAGACCGCCGCGCTGGACGCGGGCATGGCCGAGAAATCGGCCGAATTCCGCGCCCAGGGCGCCCAGGTCTACCGCCAGGGCTGAGGCAGGCCAGGCATCCGCGAGGATGCGGCGGAAGCTTTACCACTGGCCAACCGACGCTGGCGGATATCGGCGCCGCGAGTGTCTATGTGGCCGAGCTCATTGCCCATAACGGAAAGCCGCCCTGAAAGCGGCTTTCGTATGACGCGGCAGCGCCGCTTCCAAGGCGTGGCGTCGAATCAGAACTTCGGCTTTTCCGCCGTGGCTTCGTAGCGCGTCATCGACTCGGCGAGGATCTCGCGCGCCTCGGTCGCATCGCCCCAGCCTTCCAGCTTGACCCACTTGCCCTTCTCCAGGTCCTTGTAGTGCTCGAAGAAGTGGCCGATGCGCTCGAGCCAGTGCGGCGAGACCTGGCCGATGTCCTCGATGTGCGAGTAGCCGTTGAACACCTTGGTCGCGGGCACGGCGAGGATCTTCTCGTCGCTGCCGGCCTCGTCGCTCATGCGCAGCACGCCGACCGGGCGGCAGCGGATCACCGAGCCGGGGATCAGCGAAAGCGGCAGCACCACCAGCACGTCGGCCGGATCGCCGTCGCCGCACAGGGTGTGCGGCACGTAGCCGTAATTGCACGGATAGCGCATGGGCGTGGACAGGATGCGGTCGACGAAGATGGCGCCGCTGTCCTTGTCGACCTCGTACTTCACCGGCTCCGAATCCTTGGGGATCTCGATGATGACGTTGATCTCGTGCGGCGGATTCTTGCCGGTGGAAACGTGGTCCAGACCCATCTAGTGCTCCAGAAGCTGCGGTAAGGGCGAGGGCGGCATTCTACGCGCATCGTCGCTGCACCACGGCGGCGATGGCACGTCCCGACCTGCGGCGACATACGACAAACCCCTCGCTTGCGCGAGGGGTTCGATCTTTAGCGGCCTTGCGGACTGTCAGCGCGGATCGTTGTCGCGTCCCGCCAGGTAGCGGCTCGCCCAGTGCTGCGCCACCTGGCCCGCGGCGGCGCGTCCGCCCAGGCCGAAGGCCAGCGCCACGGCCACCGCGACCGCGCCCAGCACCAACCCGAAGGCCAGGTTGACGATGTCGTCGGCGATGCCCATCGCCCGCAGGCCCATGGCCAGCACCAGCCCGAGGATGGCCACCCGCGCGATGCGCGCCAGGCCCACCGCGTTGCCGGGGTTGGCGCGCTGGATGGCGGTGGCGGCGAGGTTGGCGAGCCAGTAGCCGACCACCAGGATGATCGCGCCCAGCAGGACGTCGGCGCCGAAGCGGATGAAGGTCTCCAGCAGTTCGTGCACGCCCAGGAAGCCCAGCCGGTAGGCGGCCTCGACGGTGGCGAACAACAGGATGAAGAACAGCACCAGGCGGCCGACGAATTCGGACAGCGGGGGGAGCGTCGCCGCGTGCGGCGCCGGCGCGATCCCGTCCAGAGTCCGCTGCTCCGAGGCCAGCGCGCTCGGCGGGGTGGCCTCGGGCGTTTCTATCACCCCGCTCGATGCCGTCCCGAACGCATGCCCGAGGCCGAGCCGCTGCGGCAGCCGGTCGAAGCCGAGGTTCTCCAGCAGGCGCGCCACCAGAGCCGCCACGAAACGGCCCACGAACCAGGCGATCAGCAGGATCAGCGCCGCCGCGATGATGTTGGGAACCGCCGCCAGGAACATGGCCAGCATGTCGCGCGCCGGCTGCGAGATCGCCGTGATCTGCAGCGCGTCGAGCGCGGCGATGAGGGTCGGCACGATCACCAGGATGAACACCACAGTGCCGCCCAGCCGCGACAGGCGCACGCCTTCGGAAAGGCCTGCGCGGTTGTCGAACCGGTCGACGCCCGCCGCCGCCAGCAGGTTGGTGACCAGACCGCGCAGCACCCTGGCGATCAGCCAGCCCACCACGCCGATCACCACCGCGGCGAAGACCGCCGGCAGCGCCGACACGAACTGGTGGGTCATCGCGCTAAGGGGGCCCATCAGGCCTTCGATCTGCAGGGCGCCGACGATGGCCGGCAGGAACAGCAGCAGCACGATCCAGTACACGACGTTGCCGAGCACCGAGGACAGGGGCTTGACCCCGGCCGAGGCCGAGAGTTTCTCGTCCCAGCCGGACATCGCCATCACCCGGTTGACCGCCGCGCGCAGCACCGTCGCCAGCAGCCACGCCAACAGCGCCAGCAGCGCCGCCAGCAGGAGGCGCGGCAGGTACAGCATGATGGTGGAGACCAGGGTTTCGAACGGTCCCGAAAGGCCCTCGATCCGCAGGATGCTGAACATGCCCAGCAGGGCCAGGATCATGACCAGCCAGAAGCCGATCGAAGCGGCGACGTTCGCCAGCGAAACCCGGGCCTCGGTCTCGCGGTTGACGCGTTCGTCCACGCGCAGGACGTGCATGGCCTTGCGTATGCCGGCGCGAACCAGCAGAGCGATGATCAGGCCACCGACGAAGATGGCGACTGCGCCCAGGATGGCGGGCAGGTAGTTACCGAAGCTGTTCTCCAGCTGGTAAAAGAACGGACGACTTTGCATGGCCTCTCCACTTTGCGAAAACGAACGAAATGCAGCGACGACGCTGCATCAGGGAACGACTCGGGCAGATGGTCGCCATGGAAACGTGAGCGTCAGGTCTTTTCCGTTTCACCTGTTCTTGATGGGGACTGTGGCGTCGGCGACCCGATCGATGCCCAGCCGTTCGCCGCGAGCGGTCCGCTGGAGCGAAAAAGGCGATCCTGCGATCGCCTTTCATTGGTTGCCGGCTGTCCGCGCGGCGATCTGCCGGTCGGTTGCGCTGCCTCGCCGGTTAACCCTGACTGCACGTGGTGCGCGCCGGCAATCGGCGCGTCCGCCGCGGCCGCCTGACTTCCAGAACAGGACGCTGCGAATCGGTGGCTTCGGCTTTCGCCACTGCTGCACGACGCAGGCGCGTTCCATGCGCTGGTTGCCGCTGGCGCGGGTGCCGGATCGGTCCTAGTCGTAATGGCTGGCAAGCAGCGCAAGCTCCGGCCGTGCCGAACCTGCGGTGTGCAGTGCCGTACCCGCCATCTCGGCCGATGGACTGGCGTCGGCGCGCAGGGCCAACGAGTCAGGTTCGAAATGCGGGCGTGCCTGCGCCGCTTCGGCCGGCGCAGGCGGCACGAACTCGTCGCCTGAACCACGACGCCGCGCTCGGCGCCGGCGATCCAGCCATCCATCGGCAGCACCGGCACCAGCAGCAGGACCACGATGTTGATGATCTTGATCAGCGGGTTGATGGCCGGGCCGGCGGTGTCCTTGTACGGATCGCCGACGGTGTCGCCGGTCACCGCGGCCTTGTGCGCCTCGGACCCCTTGCCGCCGTGGTGGCCGTCCTCGATGTACTTCTTGGCGTTGTCCCAGGCGCCGCCGCCGGCGGTCATGGAGTCAGCGCGACCGCGATGATGTTGGGATACTAAAGACAAAATTATACCGAGCAGAGTCTTCAAGCTCATCCGATCTCGTATCAAGATATGTGCTCGTCAAGATTTTCGCCGCGATCGTATTATCCTCCACTTTGAATCCAATAAATTCATCGATAAAGAGGCTTTCGTCCGTAGGAGACATATCTAAATACTTCTTCGTTAGAAGCTCATTGCCGATAAAGTAATATAAGATGTGGCCATAGATTCCACCCTCATGTTGCTCCTGAACCAAAAATGATTTCCTGGTTCCGATACACAAATAAATGCGGGGCAAAAACCCATCCATCCGAGACGATAAAATAGATTTCTTTGCCGTTTATGTAAAATTTTTTCCCGCCTGTGCTTTTTGATCCATCGAGATAATTCTTGGGGCTGTAGTAGATAAGAAAGGTTTTATGCTTATCGGATGAGGCTAAAGCG
>DATHAV010000512.1:0-1780 GCA_035296505.1 Pseudoxanthomonas sp. | reverse complement strand
GAAGACCTACATCCTCGGCTTCAAGAACTGCAGCTACGGGTCCGACGGCAAGCTTCCGGCGCACGTGCAGGAGTTCGTGGACCGCACCCGCGGCAAGATCGAGCTGAACGACACGATCCTGTGGTGGGTGCTGTGCGGCGTCGACGCCATCGACCTGATCGCGCGCGCGGTGCAGGAGGCCGGATCCACCGACGCGACGGCGATCATCCGCTACTGGAACACGGTTAACAACTATCCTGGCCTCTACGCCAGCTACAGCTGGTCGCCGGACAACCACAACGGGCTGCCGCAGACCGATCTGGTGATGTCGGAGGCCAACACGCAGCGGTTGGGCGCCTACAAGCTCGCACCGGGCTACGCCTGACGGGATCCGCGACGGGAAGCCGCCATGTTCGTCGCCATCATGATGTCCGGCCTCGCCATCGGCGCGGTCTATGCGATGATCGGCGTGACCTACAACGTGATGTTCTCGGCCTCGCGCGTCATGAGCTTCACCGCGGGGCAGCTCGGCATGCTCGGCGGCGTGCTCGGGGCGGCGTTCATCGACGTGCTCGGAATGCCGGCCATCCTCGGTTTCGTGCTCACCCTCGCGGTCTGTGCCCTGGCGGGCGTGCTGACCGAGATTGTTGCGGTCCGGCCCGTGCTGAAGAGCCTGGAGCAGCATCTGTATGTGCTGTCGACCCTGGCGCTGGCGCTGATGATCCAGCAGTTCGTCGCCATACAATGGAGCACCGAGCCGCAACCCTTCCCGCGCCTGCTGGACTTCGGCGGCGGCGGGCCCGGCGACGAGAAGTTCTGGCTGCCGATCCTGGCCTGCCTGGTGACGGTGGTCGGCCTCGAGGTCCTCTATCGCCACACGCTGGTCGGCCGCGCCTTCCTCGCCATCGCCGAGGACAACTTCGCGGCCCGCGCGCTCGGCCTTCCAGAACGCAATCTGCGCATGGCCAGCTATGCGTTGGCGGGGGTGATCGGCGGCCTTGCCGGCTTCGCCTCGGGCCAGTTGCTTCTGGCCTTCTTCGCCAATGGCGCCCTGCTGAATTTCTACGGGTTCGTGCCGGTGGCGCTCGGCGGCCTCGGCAACAACCGCGGCGCCATCATCAGCGGGCTGGTGCTCGGAGTGTTCCAGCAGGCGGCGAACTTCACCTTCGGCGGCGTCTTCGCCTCCGTCGCGGTTTTCGCCGTCTTCATCGTGGTGCTGCTGGCCGCGCCGCAAGGACTGTTCGGCGCGCCGGCGCAGCGGCGGGTATGAGCGGCCACCGCGCATGAGCGAAGCAGCGGGCCAGGCCCTCCCTGCGCAGCGCGGCGGTGCCGGCGAGACCCTCCGCCGGGTGCTGCCCTTCGCCGCCATCTTCGGCGCCGGGCTCATTTTGCCCGCGGTCAGCAACGACTACTGGACCCTGATCGCGACACGGGCCGCGATATACTGGATCCTGGTGTCCGGCCTGAACCTGGTGGTCGGCTTCGCCGGACAGCTGGCGATCGGCTGGGTGGCGATGCTGACCCTCGGCGCCTACACCACCAGCGTCCTCGCGCTGGGGAATGTGCTGCCGCCGGTGCCGGTGTTCGCCGCCTTCGCCGCGGCGGCACTTGTGGGCGCTGCCTTCGGGCTGATCGTCGGCCTGCCCGCGCTCAGGCTCCGGACCTTCTACTTCGCCATGACCACGCTGGGCTTCGCCACGATCGTGACGCAGGTCGCCCTGGCCTGGCAGAGCGTGACCGGCGGCGGCATAGGCGTGCCCGGCCCCGTGCTGCCCGAACCCCTCGACACGACGCTCGGCTT
>DATHAV010000511.1:0-1679 GCA_035296505.1 Pseudoxanthomonas sp. | reverse complement strand
CGTACGTACTCCACTTCCAGCCGCGGCGGCGCGGCGACGGCCGCCAGCGAGGACAGCGGCCGGCTCATCGCGGAACGCTCATGCCGATCGCCGGCCGCGCGAGTACCGCCCCGAGGGACGGCACCGCCGACGGGGCCGTCGGCGGCCGGATTGAATCGCTGGCGGCCACGATCATGCGGAGCGAACCGTCCCGGGTCTGCACGGAGAGGGCGCGAATGATAACGCGCCGCCTGCCCCATGCCGGTTGCTTATGGGCCGCGGATGCCCGAAGGTGTCGCCCCTGCCACCAAGGAAGCACGCCGGATGTCGAGTCAAACCGCCGCCGAACACGAATTGGCCGAGCTGCTGGTCGAAAGCCTGAATCTCGAAGACGTGGACGCGGCCGCGATCGATCCGGATGCGCCGCTGTTCAACAGCGGCCTGGGGCTGGACTCGATCGACGCTCTGGAGCTGGCGCTGGCCATCAGCAAACGCTACGGCTTCCAGCTGCGTTCGGACAATGACCAGAACCGGACGATCTTCGCGTCGCTGCGCGCGCTGTCGGCGCATGTCGAAGCCAACAAGGCTGCCTGACGCGGCACTGGCGCCGCCGGGCCCCGCGGTCGGGCTCGCGGCGATCCTGCTGGCGGTCGCGTACCCGCTGCTGGCGCACCTGGCGGCCGCGCGCGAAGACCGCGCCCTGGCCGCGCTGGCCGCGGCCGACATGGTCCTGCTGCTGCTGGTCGAACCGATGGCGCAGCGCCGCGCCTGGGCCTGGGCCGCGCTGGCCGCCGCCGCCGCGGCGCTTTGGTGGCTGGCGCGCACCGACCACGCGATGCTGCTGCTGCTGGCCCCGCCGGTGGTGTTCACCGGCTTCCTGGCGTGGTGGTTCGGGCGCAGCCTGCGGTCCGGGCGCAGCGCGCTGATCACGCGCATCGTCACCGCGCTGTACCGGCAGGCGGACGCGCCGGTCAGCGAGGCGCTGCTGCGTTACACCCGCCGCCTGACCGCCGCGTGGGCAGGGCTGCTGGCGCTGCTGACCCTGATCAACCTGGCGCTGGCGATGATCGCGGTGCCCGACGGCCTGCTGCACCGGCTGGGCACGCCGCCGCCGCTGGCGATCTCCAGCCAACAGTGGTCGCTGTTCGCCAACCTGCTCAACTACGGCATCGTCGGCGGCTTCTTCTTCGGCGAGTACGTCTATCGCAAGCGGGTGTTCGCCCAGCGCCCGTACCGTAACCTGCCCGACTTCCTGCGCCAGATGGCGCGGCTGGGGCCGGCCTTCTGGCGCGACCTGCTGCGCTAGGCGCGCTCGGCCGTGCGTGCGCATGGCGGCGCCGACCGTAGCGCCGACCGAATGGTCGCCCGCGGGCGTGGCCTGCGCTCCGGTATTCTGTGCGCCCTGCAGGAGAACTCGCACGATGCGATTCACGGTTTCTTCCGATCATCCTTCGCTGCCGGGTCACTTCCCCGGCAATCCGGTGGTGCCGGGCGTAGTGCTCCTGGACCACGTGCTGGACGCGGTGGAAGCGGCGCATGGCAGCGCGCTGCAGGGGCTGCGCCTGCCGCAGGTCAAGTTCGTGCATCCGCTGCTGCCGGAACAGGCGGCCACCGTGACCCTGGAAGGCGCCGCACCGCGCTGGCGCTTCCGCGTGCACCACGGCGAGCGCCTGCTGGCCAGCGGCGACATCGCCGCCGCC
>DATHAV010000510.1:0-2477 GCA_035296505.1 Pseudoxanthomonas sp. | reverse complement strand
GGCCGTCGCCCGCGAGTACGTGCTGGCGCTGGCGGTGCAGCCATTCCAGGTCAATCCGCCCACCCAGTTGCTCAGCACGGTCGGCGGTTTCTCGCCGATCAACACGCTGGAACTGGGGCAGGCGGAGGTGAGAATCGATGGCAAGGCCAGGATCTTCGCCACGCAGCTGGCCGACGCGGTGCTCGCGACGCCTTTCGACGCGGGCATGGTGGGTCAGCGGCTGGCCGATGGGTATTTGAATATGCCGGAGGCCTGGGTGCAGCGGGCCGCCGCTTCCGATGCGACCGGCCTGGCCTCGGGGGCGCTGCTGTATCCGATACGCCTGGAGCCGGGCGAGAGCCATGAGATCGGCTGGGTCGCACCGCTGCAGGGCAGATACGAGCACCGGCAGGAATTCGACTTGGACGCTGCGCAATCGCGTGTCGCCGCCTCATGGCGCGGCAAGCTGGACCAGGTGCGGTTCCGCGTGCCGCCGCAGGGCCAGGCGCTGGTCGACAACTTGCGCACCGCCACCGCGCACATGCTGATCTCGCGCATCGGGCCGCGGCTGCAGCCCGGCACCCGGTCGTACGCGCGCAGCTGGATCCGCGACGGGGCCATGATCGCCGAAGGACTGCTGCGCATGGGCCGCGAGGACGTGGTGCGCGACTACGTGGCCTGGTACGCGCCGTACCAGTTCGACGACGGCATGGTGCCGTGCTGCGTGGACGACCGCGGCAGCGACCCGGTGCCGGAGAACGACAGCCACGGCGAACTGATCTTCAGCATCGCCGAACTCCACCGCTACGACGGCGACGCGGCGTTCCTGCGCCGGATGTGGCCGCACGTGCTGGGCGCCTACCGCTACATGGAACGGCTGCGGGCGAGCGAACGCACCGAGGCCAATCGCGCGCGCAACCCCGCGTTCTACGGAATGATGCCGGCCTCGATCAGCCACGAGGGCTACTCGGCCAAGCCGATGCATTCGTACTGGGACAACTTCTGGGCGCTGCGCGGCTACAAGGACGCGGTCGAGGTGGCGCGGTGGCTGGGCGAGGACCAGGAAGCCGAGCGGATGGCCGCCTCGCGCGACCGGTTCCGCGACGACCTGTACGCCTCGCTGCGCGCCGCGGCCGAACTGCACGGTATCGGCTACCTGCCGGGCGCGGCCGAGCTCGGCGACTTCGACCCCACCTCGACCACGATCGCCCTGGCGCCGGAAGGCGAGCAGGGCCGGCTGCCGCGGGACCTGCTGGACAACACGTTCCAGCGCTACTGGCGCCAATTCGTGCAGCGGCGCGACGGCCGGCGCGAGTGGAAGGACTACACGCCCTACGAGTGGCGCAACGTGGCCGCGTTCGTGCGCCTGGGCTGGCGCGATCGCGCCTGGGAGGCGATCGAGTTCTTCTTCGGCGACCGCGCGCCCAGGGCCTGGAACCAATGGGCCGAGGTCGTGTCGCGCACGCCGCGCACGCCGTTGTTCCTGGGCGACCTGCCGCACGCGTGGGTCGGCTCGGATTTCGTGCGCTCGGCGCTGGACATGTTCGCCTATGTGCGGGAGATCGACGACAGCCTGGTGCTGGCGGCGGGCATTCCGCCCGACTGGCTGGAAGGCGAGGGCATCGCCATCGAAGGCCTGCGCACGCCGTACGGCAAGCTGAGCTATTCGCTGAAGCGAACCGGCGGCCGGCTGGAGTTGAAGGTGCCGGCGGGGCTCGAGCTGCCCGCAGGCGGGCTGGTGCTGCCCTGGCCGTATCCGCGGCCGCCCGGCGGAGCGAAACTCCAGGCCGACGCGGTGAAGTGGGACGGCGGGGAGCTGCGCATCGCCCGGCTGCCGGCCAGCCTCGTCGTCGACGTCGAGTAGGGCCGGCGGTGGCGAGGTCGCACGGCACTTCGGCGGCTTCGGGCCGCATGCCCCGCTCAGCCGTTTCTCTTTGGCCGCTGCCCCTGTCCATCGCGATCCTGTTCCTGGGCGCGGTGCACCTGGCGTGGTGGCTGTCGCTGCAGGCGGGGCATGTCCCCGCATGCGTTCCGTACTGGGACGGCTGCACCTCGATCAGCCGCGCCGCCCGGCACGGGCTGGGCAACCATCTGTTCCGGCTGGTGGTGCTGCCCTGCGCGCTGCTGCACTTGATCAACTGGTGGCTGGCGAGCCGTTGGCTGCGTGCGGACACAGGGCGCGACCGGCAGGCGGGCCTGCTGCTGGCGCTGGGCGCGGTTTCCGCCGCCGCGCTCGCGCTGTACGCCGCCTTCCTGGGCACGCAGGGCGACGCCTACCAGTTCCTGCGCCGCTACGGGGTCACGCTGTACTTCGGCTGCGGTTTCCTCGCGCAGCTGATGTTCCTGCGGCTGGCGGCCCGCGAGTCCAGGCTGCCGCCGCGGCTGGGTACGGCGATGCGCCTGGTGTGCGCGGGCATGCTGCTGCTGGGGGTCGGCAACGTGACCGCGGGCGCGCTGCTGGCCGAAGAGGCGGCGCGCGACCGGGTCGAGAATGCGCT
>DATHAV010000509.1:0-3836 GCA_035296505.1 Pseudoxanthomonas sp. | reverse complement strand
CCCGTGCGGCGTGGAGGTCGTTGCGGTAGCGCTCGAACATGGGCTGGTATTGCTGCGCCAGGCGCTGCGCCTCGGGGTCGGCCAGGGTGGAGCGGTCGGGCCTACCTTTTCCATCAACATTGGTGAAGTGATGCATGCTGTGCGCCCCCAGCGAAAAGCCTACCGCCAAGGCCTGCCTGCGGATATCCAGCGCGTCGCGGTCGTTGTCGTAGCCGCCCAGCCCGCCCACCGCGCGCACTTCTTGGGCGCTGGCGTACTGGCGCACCTGCCCGAAATGGCGGCTGGCCGCGCTGACCGGGTCGGAGGCCTTGACGTGGTTGACGACCTGTGCGCCGCCCTCGGGAATCGTGTAGCCCAGGCTGACGGCGCCGTAGGCGTTGAAGGTCTCGCCGCGCAGGCCAAACTTGTAGGCGGTGATCTGCGCCAGCACCCCGCCGAGGGAGTGGCCGGTGACAGTCACTTCGGGGATGTGGCCATAATTTGAGAGGTTTTCTGGATCTTTTGCACGCTCCAGCGCCCGCTGGGTCAGTGCAATGGCATCGGCAGCCTGCCGATTACTGCGTGCGGCCACCATTCCGCCGTCGGCCACCACTGCGTCCCTGACAAATTCGCGGCCGAACTCGGTGCCGCGATGGGCGACCACGATCTGGCCGGTATCCACGCGCTGGTAGATGGCCCCCTGGTAGCCAGAAGTCCTGTCCATGTACTCGAGGACTTTATAGGTCACGCCCTCCAATGTGATCTTTTCGTTGACAAGATGCCGCATCTGCCCTTCTTTGCCATCGTGTTCTTCCCCGTGGGCATGCTGCGTCAGATTGGCATACTGCTGGCTGGTGATGCTCATGGCGCACTCCTCTTCGAAGCCAGAGTGATGGCAAATAAATCCTTCTCCGCAAATTGGGGAGGTATCTTTGCTTGATCCGACTGTCCCGAAGCAATGGGGTCTTCTTCTACTGATTCTGGATGGCGCGGATAGGATGCTTTCAAAAAGTAGATCTTTTCTGTCCTCTCAGCCAGCAACGGCTCTGCGGAAATACTGGCGTTGAACAACGTTTCCCTCGGCGCGCCCGTGGCCTTCAGATGCACCCGCGCCTGGGTAAGCTGCCAGCGGCAGATGCCGCGGCCGTAGTAGTCCTCATCGAGGATGCCGTCCGCATAGACCGTGCCGGTGTACTCGACATCCGAAACCCGGGTGAGCTCGAATTCGACATGGCGCGTCATATGCATGCTGGCGCCGCCCGGATTGCTGTCCGGCGGCGGCATGCATTTCTGGGTGACCACGTCGTACTGCACCAGCCCGAGCATGGAGGCGAACGGCCCCGGCGCATCGGCCAGGGTCATGGTGAGCTGGTACGCCTGTTTGGGCTGCGGGTTCACTGTGTGTTCGACCATGATTCTTTTTCCAAAGGAGGTGGGGAAATGGCAGGCGGACAGGCAGAGCATCAAGCCTGAGGCCAGCCAGATAGACTGTTTTCGCATGTCAGGCTCCTTGATGTCTTCAAGGCTGCAATTAGCCTATGGGCGACAAGTCGTAGTTGAAGTTACACCATCTGCAACCGCAACTCATCCCAAGACCCAACGATCTCGAACGGCTGCGCCTGTCACGCGCCGCGGAACGCGGCGCAGGCCATCGACGTGCTTCACAAGCAGGCGGCTGTCCGCTCGATCAAGTTAAGAGGGAAGCTGCTGCCCGGCAACCACACGCGGCGATAGTTGGGCACGCGCCAATTCTGCCGACCAATCGCGTCAAGTCCCTCGGTCGATTCCGCGTCAAAGTGTAGGAGATTGCCTCGACGCCGTTCCGCATGCGGTGGGCCGGGAGCCTGCCATATGCAGGGTCATGCATGACTGTCGCAGAGGAGTAGCGGACATATGACGGACGCACCTCAGATGCATAGCAGGTGTGGCACGAACGTAGGCGAGCATTGAGCGGGCATAGGAAGAGTCAGGCCCGTCGCATGTACCCCTTACGAGGTCTGGGTAAGCATGCGGTGGCTAGGGCCCGCCCTATGCGGGCTGCTGATCCAGCCTTAGGGAATTGACTCAATAAGATCTGCAACTGAAGCATCAAGCACGTTCCATGAAGTCTTGCACGTTCTCGCATCAAAATTTGCACGAGACATCACCGCCTGCCACGGATGTACAACGTTCCTTGACTCGCGTAGCGCATGGCTAAACTTGCCCCGATCCGTTCTTATCCAACCGACTTCAGTCGCAACGTCGATCAAAACGCTTAGCGTCCAATCTTGGATTGCGACCGCTTTTCCAGATCTGTCTTTTGGTGCCTTGGAGCACTGATACGCAGTCGAGGCCGCCAGCTGCGCTCTTGCCAACAGCAACCCCTCTAGGATGCTTCCCATCAAGATAATTGCGGAAGTGAAGGCTTCAACGTGCACACATTTCTGAGCCTCTCTCCAGCGACGATCCAATTCTTCCTTCAAGCCGGGAACATTGCTTGTTAGGCGCGCGAAGTCAGGCGGCAGATGAATCAATTTATTTGGCTTTTCAAATGCGCCTGTGTTGACAAACTTCAACGCGCTCTTTAAGTATCCTGCTAATGCCTCAAGACGAACACGGCGGCTGTTGGCTTGGAAATTCAAGTCATTTGACATAGACGATAGAAGTGTCGATGGCAGGCCATCGATGCACTCAAGGATCATTCGGACCTCTCGTACCTTCGCGTCGACTTCGCGCAGGCCGCTGAAGTGATCGGTTTTCGCCATACCGTTCGACTCAGCGATCTCGGTCAGCGCTGCTTCAAGCAGCTGAAGGGCTTGATTTTTTCCATCCGTATACTCGAGGGTTATGAACGCAGCCAACGCCTCAGTTACGCAAGCGCGCTCAGCTTGAAAAAATTCCCTAGAACCCGTTCCGAATTCGCCCAAGCAGGACGATCATGACAAGCTGCACAAAGCCCAGAAGGTTTCCGAAGTAGAACTTCCATCGTGTCGCAGGCGCATTTCATCGCATCCAGAACCGCTCCAGGCGCTACATGCAGCTAGTGTAGGCATCACAGTCGGTCATGCAATAGTTTGGGATAGCTTCTAGGCACACCTCTATGCGTATCACGCGGCGTTCTGGTGCCCGTCCCCGACCAGGCTGTCGGCCATCTGCCTCCAGCCGGGAAGCTGGTGCAGCACGCCGAGCGACTGCAGGTAGTGCTCGTCGACCTGCTCCTTGCCGCTGAGGGCGCTGGCGACGTGGACCGCGCCCGGCACCCAGAAGCTGCGCAGGCTCGAACGCTGCGGGTGGCGGTGGAAGGCGACCGCCTCGACGATCGGCATCGGCAGGCCCCACAGGCCGAGCAGATACGCGCCCGCCTCGCAATGGCCCGGACGCTCGTCCTCCGCGCCGCCGGTCGGCGGATTGCGCTCGTCGCGCGCGCCGGGCAGCAGCAGGCCGATGTCGGCCAGCAGCGCCGCGGTCGCGCCCAGTTCGGCGCTCGAGCGCGGCAGGATCCTGCTGGCCAGACGCGACGCCATCAGCGCGCGCTGCTGCAGCGCGGCGCGGTCGATACCGGGCGGGGCCTTGATCGCGAAGACCTCGCTGGCCAGCACCAGGTCGCGCAGCGTGGCCAGCCCCAGGCGGGTCACGGCCGCGCGCAGGTCGGCGATCGCCCGGCCGGTGGAGAAGTAGGCGGAGTTGCACAGCTGCAGCACCTTCGCTGCGATCGCCGGATCGCTCGCGACCAGCCGCGCGATGTCCCCGGACGTGCCTTCGCCCTGCTCCAGCGCCCGGGTCAGGGCGAAGTAGAGATGCGGCGGCGACGGCAGCTGTTCGATGCGGCCGATGCTGCGCGCCAGGCGCGGACTGTGCAGCAGTGTGCGCAGTTCCTC
>DATHAV010000508.1:0-1997 GCA_035296505.1 Pseudoxanthomonas sp. | reverse complement strand
CGCCGTGCGCGCGCAGGCGCTTGAGCGGTTCGTGGTGGGCGCTGGCCTGCAGGTTCTCCAGGTAGCGGGCGACCTGGAGTTCGATGATGGCTTCGGCCGCCTCGGCCGCTTCGCGGCGGTTGCGGCGGTTGTCCTCGACCGCGCGCTCCAGATCGTCGACCGTGTACAGATACGCGTCTTCCAGCTCGGCGACGCCCGGGTCGATGTCCCGCGGCACCGCCAGGTCGAACAGCAGCATCGGCTTGCGCTTGCGCAGGGTCAGGGCGTTGGCCACCTGGGCCTGGCTCAGCACGGGTTCGCGGCTGGCGGTGGCCGAAAACACCACGTCGGCCTCCGACAGATGCCGGTCGACTTCGCTCAGCGGCAGGGCGAAGCCGCCGTGGCGCGTGGCGAGCTCCTGCGCATGGGCCAGGGTGCGGTTGGCGATCAGCAGGCGGCGCACGCGGCCCTCGCTGAGGTGGCGGGCCGCAAGCTCGATGGTTTCGCCGGCGCCGACCAGCAGCACGGTGGAATCGTCGAGGCGCGCGAACGAGTTCTGCGCCAGCCGCACCGCGGCCGAGGCCACCGACACCGGATTGGCGCCGACGCGGGTATCGGTGCGCGCGCGCTTGGCCACCGCGAACGTCTGCTGGAACAGGCGGTCCAGTCGATTGCCCAGGGCGCCGTTGGCCCGCGCGGCGACCCAGGCGTCCTTGACCTGGCCCAGTATCTGAGGCTCGCCCAGCACCATCGAATCCAGGCCCGTGGCCACGCGGAACAGATGCCTCACCGCATCGCCGTCCTTGTGCCGGTAGAGGTAGGCCTCCAGGCCGGCGGCGCGGTCGGTCAACCAGCGGCCCAGGGCCTCGGTGTCCTCGGCGATGGCGTAGAGCTCGGTGCGGTTGCAGGTGGACAGCAGCGCGGCCTCGGCCACCTCCGGCAGCGCGCGCAGAGAGGCCAGCGCGTCGGGCATGCGCTCGGCCGCGAACGCCACCCGCTCGCGCAGGTCGAGCGGCGCGGTCTGGTGGTTCAATCCGAGGACCCACAGCGTCATGGTTCAGGTGCGTGCGTTAAGCTTCGGCCGTCGATTCGCTAATTTTACGGCCCGGTCCGCCTTGATGCCCGTACTGCTGAAAATCGCCGCGTGCGCGGCCGTGGTATTCGCGCCGCTGGTGGCGACGGCGGCGGGCGCGCAGGCGCCGTCCGGCAGTGATGCGCTGGCCCCGGTCATGGCCGGGGAGTTCGCGCTGCAGGCCGGAAAGCTGCCCGACGCGGCGCGCTGGTATCTGGAGGCCGCGCAGGCCGAAGACGATCCCGGCCTGGCCGAGCTCGCCACCCGCATCGCGCTGCTGGCCAACGACGATGCCCGCGCCGCCGATGCCTTGGCGCTGTGGCGGCAGCGGGCGCCCGAGTCGTTGGCCATGCGCGCGGCCGACGCTGCGCTGGCGCTGCGCCGCGGCGATGCCGATGCCACGCGTCGCGGCCTCCAGACGCTGATGAGCGATTCCAAGGGTTGGCGCTACGCCTTGACCGTGCTCGGCGGCGGCGGCCGCGATCCCAGGCTCGCCTCCACGCTGCTGGGCGAGCTGCTGGACAAGAACCTGATCCCTAACCAGCTGCAGGCATGGCTGGCGTTCGGCGGGCTGGCCCAGGCGCTGGGCGAGATGGCCCTGGCCGAACGCATCGTCGGCGTGGCGGTGGAGCGGTTCCCGTCCGAGCCGCGGGTCGCGCTGCTGCACGCCAGCCAGCTGCGCCGCGCCGAAAAGCCGGAGCAGGCGCGCGCCATCCTCGACGGGTTGATGCCACAGGCGGCGGGCGAGGAAGCGCTGCGCCTGGCGCTGGCGCGGGAGTACGACGCGCTCGGAGCACCGGGCGCCGCCGCCGCTGCGCTGGCGCAGGGTCCGCAGGACACCGCCACCTTCGGCCTGCGCGCCTCGCTGCTGGCCAAGGCCGAAGACACGCCGGCGCTGACCGCGCTGTACGACGAACTGCGCAAGAACGCGTCGCAGCCCGACCCG
>DATHAV010000507.1:0-4114 GCA_035296505.1 Pseudoxanthomonas sp. | reverse complement strand
CCTGGTGCACGAGATCAGCGAGTAGCGGATCATGCTCATCGTGCTCGGCCTAAACGTGGTGATGATCTCCAACCTGCTGATGAGGGCGATCGTCGGCGGCTACGAGACTTTAGTGTCGCGCCTGTGGCTGAGGGCTATCCCGACCAGCCGGAGTGGTTGAGCCACGTCAACGCTTCGGTGCTCAAGGTAAAGCTGGCCATGGCGATCATCGGCATCTCCTCGATCCATCTGCTGAAGACCTTCACCGAGGCGGCGACCTGGGCGAGCTGTCCTTCTGCGCACCACCGAGGCGTTTGCCGTCGCCGATATGGCGCGCGCGGCGGGCTCGACGTCAAGACATGCACCACGGTCACGCAAATCGGCGTGCTGTGACAGACCATTACCCACATAAGTGTTCATCCTGCCCGCATCGGCATCGCGTGACGGATAACTCATGCAAGTAGGTGCGTACCAAGCTCAAGATCATCAATCACTAATTCACCCCGCTTTCACGCCGCCCAGAGTGTATATATGTCGGCTCTTATCGCTGGTGTAATTCTTGCTTACCGACTCCCCCGGGCAAGGGGCCCTGACGCGTAGACGTGGTGATGACAAGCACGCCTGATCCGGCCATCGGGTTGGACCATCCGCTGCCGGTCCGCCGCTGGCGCCGCCTTTTCATCTTGGGTGTGGGACTGTCGGCTGTGTCGGTGTTGGCCGTTGGGCTGCTGGGATGGCGCGAAAACCAGCTGCGCCGCGAGCAGGCGATCAGCCGCGCCGAATTGGTGGCCGAAGCCATAGCGCGCCAGGTGAGCGACCGGCTGGAGATGCTGGCCCAGGCACTGGCGGTGGCCGCGACCGAAGCAGAACTTGACGCTGAGGGGCACTCCGCGTCAGACGCTGCCTCCCTGCGTCCTGCCGCACTCAGCGAGCCCATCGTCGTGCGCAGCCTCGATCTGGAGGAAGGTGCGCCTGCGTCCTCCCCGGCAGGCGGTCTGCGCCTGCCGCCGCCCGAACCCGGCACCCCCAGACTGCCGGTCGAGTGGTACGGCACCCCCGGCATCGTCGTGCGAGCTAGCGTCGATTCGGCCTGGTTCACCGAGCTACTGCGCGGGCGCAGCGTCGAGCCCGATAGCGTGATCAGCCTGATCCACGATTCGCGCCGCATCTATGCCAGTTCCCGCGACCGGACGCAGCGGCAGGCCGAAGCGCTATTTGACTCGCCGCCGTTCTCGGGAGGCCACGCCGCTCGCGCGCAGGAAGATCATTACTACGTTACCCAACTGGTTGATGGCATCGAGACGCAACGTGTCCACCAGCGCGTGCCGGGTGCTCCGCTGGCCGTGGTGGTGGAAACACCGCTGGCGGCGACCGCCGCGCCGGCATGGGCGCTGTTCGTCATAGCCGCGATCATCGCCCTGTTGCCGGGCCTGCTTTGGAAGGGGCTGCCGCGCGCCGCGCGTGGCCGCTTGATGCAGCGCGCGCAGCAGCACGCCACCGAGTCGGCCGAGGCCCACGAGCGCTTGCACCAGGCCGAACGCCAGTACCGAGCGTTGTTCCAGTGCAATCCGCTGCCGATGTGGGTGTTCGACCGCAATACGCTCCGGTTCCTGGCCGCTAACGAGGCCATGTACGAGCACTACGGCTACAGTGTCGAGGATCTGCGGCAGGCCACCGTGCTCGATATCTGCCCGGAAGCGGACCGCGAACAGGTGGAGAACGAGGCTCGTCAGAGCCCGGACCTGCGTTCGCAGGGCCAGGTACGGACCCATCTGCGCAAGGACGGCAGCTGCGCACGCATGGCGATCTTCACCCGGGACATCGAGTTCGACGGGCGCACGGCGTGTCTTGTGACTGCGCAGCACGTGCCCGAGCCGGAAGCCGACGCGCAGCGCTTCCGCCTGATCGCGCGCGCCACCGCCGACGCGGTCTGGGACTGGGACGCGGCGCGGGGCACCTTGTGGTGGAGCGACAATTTCTATTCGACTTTCGGAGACACGTGCGACCAAGGTGCGCTGACGCTCGAAGGTTGGAAGGCGCGGCTGCATCCGGAGGATCGCGATGCGGTGCGCGCGTCGCTGGCCGCCGCGCTCGCCGATCCGGAGGTGGAGGAGTGGGAGCAAAACTACCGCTTCGCCCACCGCGACGGGCATTACCTGCACGTGGTGGATCGCGGGTTCGTGGTGCGCGATCACGGCGTCGCCACGCGAATGGTGGGCGGCATGCGTGACGTCAGCGACCGTCGCGAGGTCGACGAGCGCATGCGCCTGCTCAGCCGGGCGGTGGAAGCCACCGCCGACGGACTGCTGATTGCCGATGCGCGCCTGCCTGACTACCCCATCGTTTACGTCAACCGCGCGTTCGAGCAGATAACCGGCTACCAGGCCTCGGAATGCATCGGCCGCAACTGCCGCTTCCTGCAGGGTGCCGATACCGACCAGATCGGGCTTGAAGGCATCCGCTATGCGCTGCAGGAGAAGCGCGAGGCCCGCGTGCTGCTGCGGAGCTACCGCAAGGACGGCCGCATGTTCTGGAATGAGTGCTACGTCGGCCCGGTATTCGACGAGAGCGGTGAGGTCACCCATTTCATCGGGACCCAGACCGACGTGTCCCAGCATCAGGACTACCAGCGCGAGCTCGCGCATCGCGCCAGCCACGACCAGTTGACCGGGATGCCCAACCGCCAGCTGATCCAGGACCGCCTGCGGGCCGTGCTGCTGCAGGCCGAGCGCAGCGGTGGCGACGTGGCGGTGGTGTTCATCGACCTGGACGACTTCAAGCTGGTCAACGATTCGCTGGACCATTCGGCCGGTGACGAGGCCCTGCGCGTGGTCGCGTCACGGCTGCGGGCGCTGGTGCGCGATGGCGATCTCGCCGGCCGTTTCGGCGGCGACGAGTTCGTCATGGTGCTGAGCCAGCATGCCAGCGAATCGGAGGTGCTGGCGCTGATCGACGACATTGCTATGGCCTTCGCCAAACCGATTCAGGTGGCCGGGCTGGAGCACGTGCTTACCATGAGCATCGGCTGGTGCCGCTATCCGGAGGCCGGCGTCGACGCGGATACCCTGCTCAAGCACGCCGACATCGCCATGTACGAAGCCAAGCGCCAGGGCCGCAACCGCGCGCTGTGCTACACCCCCGGGCTCGACGCCACCGTCTCCAAGCGCCTGCAGCTGATCGGGCAGCTGCGCGAGGCGCTGGACCACAAGCAGTTCGTGCTTGCGTTCCAGCCCATCTACACCCGCGGCGGCGAACTCACCGCGCTCGAATGCCTGGCGCGCTGGCAGCATCCGCAGCGCGGGCTGCTGCCGCCGGACGAATTCATCACCGCGTGCGAGGAGAGCGGGCTGATCATGGAACTCGGCCGCCGCACCCTGCACGAAGCCGCGCGCCATCATGCGCTGCTGGTCGCGGTCGGGCTGGGCCACGTGCGCCTGTCGGTCAACGTCTCGGCCCTGCAGTTCGGCCACGCATTGGAGGAGGACGTGGCCGATGTGGTGCGGACCTATGCGCTGCCGCGCGGCGCGCTGGAGCTGGAGCTGACCGAAAGCGTGATCATGGAAAACGCCGATCGCGCCATCGACACCATGCGCCGCATCTCCGACCTGGGCGTGTACCTGGCGATCGACGACTTCGGCACCGGCTACTCCAGCCTGGCTTACCTGAAGCGCCTGCCGATCGATCGCCTGAAGATCGACCGCTCGTTCGTGACCGACCTGCCCGGCGATCGCGACGCGGCCTCCATCTGTGGTTCGATCATCGGCCTGGCCCATTTGCTGGGGCTGCGCACGGTCGGCGAAGGTATCGAGACCGAAGCCCAGCGCCGCTGGCTCGGCACTCAGGGCTGCGACGAAATGCAGGGTTATCTGCTGGCGCCGCCGGCGCTGTTCGAGGAGATCGTGGAACAAGTGAAGCAGGCACCGATGGAGGCTCGCGCCGACGCCCACGGTTAAACTGTAGGCATGGATGTTTCCCACCTGCTCGACGACCTGAATCCGGCCCAGCGCGAAGCGGTTTCGGCCGCGCCGGGCCACTACCTGGTGCTGGCCGGGGCCGGCTCCGGCAAGACCCGGGTGCTGACCCACCGCATCGCCTGGCTCAACGAAGTCCATGGGGTGCCCACCCACGGCATCTT
>DATHAV010000506.1:0-11254 GCA_035296505.1 Pseudoxanthomonas sp. | reverse complement strand
CTGGAAGGCGGTGACATGGCGACGGCAGGGGCGGCGGGCGGTCGGAAATGTTAGCGGATTGCGCGTCCGGCGCGGGGTGCGCCCGCTACGCCTCTAGAATGCGCACATGCTCACGCCCCCCGACATCGCCGCCCTGCGCCTGATCGGCTGGCCGTACGAGGGCGCGCCCGAGGACGCCGCTTGGATGCAGGCGTTCGCCAGCCATCCTCAGGCGCGCCCGGCGCGGGTGATCGAACAGCACCGCTCCGGCTACGTGGTCGCCGACTCGCCCGACGCCGCGCTCAAGGCCGAATCCCTGCCCGAGTGGCAGCGCCCGAGGTTCCCGCAGCAGGAGCGCCCGGCGGTCGGCGACTGGGTGCTGCTGGAGGGCGCGCCGGCCAAGAGCCGCATCGTCGCCCTGCTGCCGCGCCGCACCGCGATCAAGCGCACGGCCGCCGGCGAGCATTACCACCAGCAGGTGATCGCTGCCAATGTCGATACCGCCTTCATCGTGTGCGGGCTGGATGCCGACTTCAACCCGCGGCGGATCGAGCGTTATTTGATGCTGATCGGCGGGGGCGGCGTGCGACCGGTCGTGGTGCTGACCAAGGCCGACCGCACCGAGCACGCGCCCGAGGCGCTCGCGGTCCTGGAGGAACTGGCGGCGCAGGACATCCCGGTGCGCGCGGTCAACGCCAAGGACCCGGCCAGCGTGGCCGAACTGCACGCCTGGCTCGGCGCCGGCCGCACCGCGGTGCTGGTGGGCTCCTCGGGCGCCGGCAAGTCGACCCTGACCAACACCCTGCTCGGCGTCGACCGCATGAAGACCGCCGCGGTCCGCGAAAACGACTCGCGCGGCCGCCACACCACCACCCACCGCGCGCTGATCCCGCTGCCGTCCGGCGCCTGTCTGATCGACACGCCCGGCATGCGCGAACTCAAGCCCACCGGCGAGGAGGACCTGGGCGAGGGCGCGTTCGCCGATATCGAAGCGCTGGCCGCCCAGTGCAAGTTCCGCGACTGCCTGCACCAGGCCGAACCCGGCTGCGCGGTGCGCGCGGCGATGGAATCCGGCGCGATCGACGCCGAGCGCGTGGCCCATTACTTCAAGCTGCGCGACGAAGTCGCCGCCGCCGCCGACCGCCTGGCCCAGCGCGAGGCCGAAAAGGCCGAGGCCGAGAAGGTCGCCGGCAAGGCCCAGCAGAAGAGCAAGCAGCGCCGGGCGGAAAACAAGCACCGCAGGCACTAGGCTTGGCTTTTCCTTCTCCCGGGGAAAAGGGAGCTTGGCTTTCCTTCTCCCGGAGGGAGAAGGGAACGCGCCAGCCTTGCGGCCGCCTGCCCCTCCCTCCCGTAGAATCCGGCGTCTGTCCCCGAGACAAGACGCACGCGATGTCCAACCAAGAGCAGAACAACGCCGACCTGAAGCAGGCCGCGCTCGAGTACCACCGCCAGTCGCCGCCGGGCAAGATCAAGGTCACGCCGACCAAGGCCATGGTGACCCAGCGCGATCTGGCCCTGGCGTACTCGCCGGGCGTGGCCTACGCCTGCGAGGCGATCGTGGAGGACCCCAACGCGGCCAGCGAGCTCACCGCGCGCGGCAACCTGGTGGCCGTGGTCACCAACGGCACCGCGGTGCTTGGGCTGGGCGACATCGGGCCATTGGCCGGCAAGCCGGTGATGGAAGGCAAGGGCGTGCTGTTCCAGAAGTTCGCCGGCATCGACGTGTTCGACATCGAGATCGACGAGACCGACCCGGACCGGCTGGTCGACATCATCGCTTCGATGGAGCCGACCTTCGGCGGCATCAACCTGGAGGACATCAAGGCGCCGGAGTGCTTCATCGTCGAGCGCAAGCTGCGCGAGCGGATGAGGATCCCGGTGTTCCACGACGACCAGCACGGCACCGCCATCATCGTCGGCGCGGCGATCGTCAACGCCCTGGAAGTGGTCGGCAAGAACATCGAGGACGTGAAGCTGGCCACTTCCGGCGCCGGCGCCGCCGGCATCGCCTGCCTGGACATGCTGGTGGCCCTGGGCCTCAGGCCCGGGAACATCCTCGCCTTCGACCGCGACGGGGTGATCCACAGCGGCCGCCCTGGCCTGGATCCGGACAAGGCCCGCTATGCGCGTGACACGCCGCTGCGCAGCCTGGCCGAGATCGTCGACGGCGCCGACATCTTCCTGGGCCTGTCGGCCGGCGGCATCCTCAAGCCGGAGATGGTCGCGCGCATGGCGGCCAGGCCGATCATCCTGGCCCTGGCCAACCCGCACCCGGAAATCTCGCCGGCCGACGCCCGTGCCGCGCGCCCGGACTGCATCATCGCCACCGGCCGCAGCGACTACCCCAACCAGGTCAACAACGCGCTGTGCTTCCCCTACATCTTCCGCGGCGCGCTGGACGCGGGCGCCACGGTGATCAACGAAGCGATGAAGACCGCCTGCGTCAAGGCCATCGCGGCGATGGCCCGGCGCGAGGCCTCCGACCTCGGCAGCGCCTACGGCGACGAGATTCCCTGCTTCGGCCCCGACTACCTGATCCCGCGCCCGTTCGACCCGCGCCTGCTGGTCGAGCTCGCCCCCGCCGTCGCCCAGGCGGCCATGGACTCCGGCGTGGCCCTGCGCCCGATCCCAGACATGCGCGCCTACCGCGAGAAGCTGGGCCAGTTCGTCTACCGCACCAGCCTGATGATGAAGCCGGTCTACGACCGCGCGCGCGCCGACAAAAAGCGCGTGGCCTACGCCGAGGGCGAGGAGGAAATGGTGCTGCGCGCGGTGCAGACCGTGATCGACGAGGGCCTGGCCTTCCCGATCCTGATCGGACGCCCCGACGTGATCGACGCGCGCATCCAGCGCCTCGGCCTGCGCATGCGCGCCGGCATCGACTTCGAGCTCACCAACGTCGACGACGACCCGCGTTTCAACGAGTACTGGCAGTACTACCACGGCCTCACCGCGCGCCGCGGCGTGACCCCGGCCGCGGCCAAGAACCTGATGCGCTCGCGCCCCACCCTGATCGCCGCGGTGATGGTGGCGCGCGGCGAGGCCGACGCGCTGGTCAGCGGGATCGTCGGCCGCTTCCACAAGAAGCTCGGCTACGTGCGCAGCGTGATCCCGCTGGACCCGGGCGTGCAGTCGACCTCGGCCATGACCGGCGTGATCAACGCCCAGGGCGCCTGGTTCTTCCTCGACACCCACGTGCAGGACGACCCGACCGCCGAGCAGATCGCCGAGGCCACCCTGCAGGCCAGCTACCGGCTCAAGCTGTTCGGCATCGAGCCGAAGGTCGCGCTGCTGTCGCACTCCAACTTCGGCAGCCACGACACCCCCGGCGCGCTGAAGATGGCGCGCGTGCGCGAGCTGCTGAAGGAGCGCGTGCCCAGGCTGGAGGTCGACGGCGAGATGCAGGGCGACACCGCCTGGGACGAGGCGCTGCGCGCGCGGATGATGCCCGGCACCACGCTCAAGGGCCGCGCCAACCTGTTCGTGATGCCCAACATCGACGCGGCCAACATCTCCTACAACCTGGTGCGGGTGATGACCGACGGCGTGGCCATCGGCCCGATCCTGATGGGCATCTCCAAACCGGTGCACATCCTCACCAGCAGCGCCACGGCCCGCCGCGTGGTCAACATGACCGCCATCGCGGCGGTGGATGCGCAGATCCGCGCGCAGCGGGAGTAAGGCACTAGCGGGCTGCCAAAATAAAGTGACTTTCGTTTCTTTTGTATACATACCCAGCCTGTTGGGTATGTGTAGCTCCTTGCTCTAACTCACATGAACAAAAGCTTCGTCAACTTCAATCGCTCGTGGCTGCTGCAAAACCTTTCTGGGTTGCTTGTGGCCATGTTCATTGTCGTCTTCCGATTCATTGGGCAAGACCCGCAAGCGGGTGCGGTGGAGATACTCCTCCGGATATTCATCCCCTGCCTGCTATTGATCGGAACGCTGCCAGCTGTCATCTACTTTCTGAATCGACGCGATGCGTTCGATGTGCCCTCTGACAGCGAGGCGCCCCCGGGAATGTGGAACATGGCCCGGCTATCGTCCATCGTGCTGATACTGTCCAATGTAGTGCTTGCCGTTGGCTCCGCCAGCGCCGCTGATTATGCTGAGTACTCCCTGCTGCCCATTGTCCTCAGTGGTTGGATCGGCATCAACATAGGTAATCTCCTGCACTATCGGCGCAGTGCCTGATGCGTTCTCAAGCTGTTCGGCATCGAGCCTAAGGTCGCGCTGCTGTCGCACTCCAACTTCGGCAGCCACGACACGCCCGGCGCGGCGATCATCGCTCGCGCGGATCCACGGTCCTGGCCTATCGAGGCAGCTTGCGGCCTTGGGGGCATGCGACTCCGCCATCTGCAGCACCAGCAGCTTGATCTCGGGAGGGTTCTCGCGGAACGCCCGCAGCAGACGGCGTTCGGTGGGGTCCCATACCATGTCCGCGTCCACCGCCGGCGCCTCGATCTCGGGCAGCTGGGTTATGCGTCCACGGCCCGTGGTCAGCCACTCGTAGGACATGCAGGTGACCAGCGCAATCTTCTCCAGTCGGGCTGTGGCGGGCCGTGGCGGGCCACACTACCAAGGCAGATATCATTACTTTTTACTTATGTGATTTTCACTGCGAGCTTATAAGTCTTGCACTATTTTTCCTGCCAATAACGCGGAATACCCATGAAAGCACCACAAGTACTCCCTGTCAAGCATGGAAAGCTCTTCCCACGACCATGCATGCCTGCAATCGCAACTAGAGCATGAATAACTCGCGTCGGCTATCGTCAGCAATGTGCTTTGTGTCAGTTGTATGGAATCTATTTTTACATTATGAGGCTTCATAACATGGCGCGCTTACATGATTGGGGGAACGTTCTCAAGCATACTGTTTTATTCACAGGGCTTTTCTTTGTTTTACCGTTATTGGTGGTGTTCTTATTATCCGACCAATCATTATTGATGTTGAGCAGGGATGAATTTATCGATGATCTTGTTAAAAGCATTTCATTTGCAGTCGTGATCTCCATTGTCTTGTTGGGTCGAGAAAACTATATCCAGAGGAAAAAGCAAAATATGTGATTTTGACGTGAGAAATCGAAATCATCGCCCAGAAGCGCCGCTCAAGAAGCCTTTGGGTTTAATCTAAGGAAAGTGGTGATGGCATGAGTGCCAGCGTACTATAGAGGCTATTGGTGGTGTTTGCGGCAATTATTGGTGCAGGTTTAAGACTGTTTATTGGCAATATTCTTGCTGCAGATGATAGATGTCGATCTTGTTATATAGAATTTGCCGGGTGTATTCCTGGCCCCAAGCGCAGGGTATGCGTTAACATAGAAGAGGAAGATGTGATGTACGAATTAAATGCGGAACAAATTCAAAGCATCAGCGGCGGCGGTTTTGCCAAAACAGTCTTGAAATGGCTTGGAAAGACCGCGCTGGGGGAAGCTGTTACGAGCGGTATTAAGGCCGCGGCAGAAGCTAATGGCGGGGCAAATACTGGCGGCTACGGCGACAACTACCATAGCAACTTGCCACCAGGCGTACAGTAGTATTAGCGGCCTGCTCAGTGTGAAGGCTGACCAGGCCAAGTGCATGCGCTATTTCAAGACTATAAGGAAGAAAAGCCCCTTTATATCTGGGGCTATCCTTGGCGTATTTTGTTTCTCTATCTCTCTTCTCGTTGCATGCCTCTTGTACCTTGGAGGATTTCTGCATAGCACGGACGGAGATTCAGAATCAGTTGACGCGGCTGTCTTCATTACCATGCTTATTGTTGCACCTTTGTTCGAAACGGCATTCATGTTTCTAGCATTATTAATTCTGCGAATGATCTTATCGGGGTGGTTTCTTTGGGGTGCGCTAGGGATGTTAATGGCTGCCTTTCATGCAGCCGTCTATTTACAGTGGGGTATAATTGTCCTTTTACCATTTTTAATTTATGCTAAAATAATTGCGTCACAAGATAATCCCGCCAGTCGGCGTTTCTGCGAGGTATGCAGCGCCCATTTTTTCCACAATCTTATAGTATTTATTCTAATGCTTATTTACAGCTAGGCCATAGGTGAGCAACATAATAGCGGGGGGCAGCGGCCGGCGCCGCTGTTGGAGTGGGAGTTGCAGTCGGTGCGATCCTGGCAGCGAGGAATTAGGATCGTCGAGAGCTACGTACGTTGCACACTCTTTCCATCGAAAAGAGTACGCCTATGAATGAATAGGACCGCCTCATGAAACAACTTAGTATCAGCAAGTTACTCCTTTTTATGATCGCGCTTTTAGTGTGTGGAGGCGGAGTATTTATGTCGCTTTTTCTTGTATTTGGCGTAGAAAGAAATGTTTCGCTCATCGTTGCGCTCGCTTCAGTACCGATTGCGATCCTGTTCTTCGGAATCTTTTCAAAACCAGATTAGATTTCTTTTAGAATCCGACTTGAGCCGCCAGAGTCACAAGATTAGCAGTAGCTTTTCTCCGCCAATGGATTGTTTACTGGCTTGTCTGCACTTGATTTCAAATGTCGCTGACTCTTAAATGAAAGTAGTGCTTCAGTCGGAAAGTTCCGAATGTGGGCTGGCAAGTGTTGCCATGATTGGCTCCCATCACGGCTATCAGGTCACGCTTCGTGAGCTAAGGCACCGGTTTCCGCTTTCCCTCAAGGGCGCAAACCTCAGTCGCCTAATGTCCGTCGCCGGGCAACTGGCTTCCAATCCCGGCCATTGCGCCTGGACCTGCACGAACTCGACCAGCTCAAGACGCCCTGCATCCTGCACTGGGACTTGAACCACTTCGTGGTGCTGGCGAAGGCGGGGAAGAAAAAGGTCGTGATTCTCGACCCCGCGTTCGGCAAGCGCGAATTGAGTTACGAGGAAGTTTCGGATCACTTCACCGGCGTTGCGCTCGAGCTGACGCCGGGCGCCGATTTCAGGAAGCAGAAGGCCGCGCCGGCGGTCTCGGTGCGCCAGCTCACCGGACGGGTCACCGGCCTGTGGCGCTCGCTGGCCCTGATCCTGTCGCTGTCGGTGGCGCTGCAGGTGTTCGTGATCCTCGGGCCGTTCTTCATGCAGTGGATCGTGGACCAGGTGCTGGTCTCGGCCGATCGCGACCTGCTCACCGTCCTGGGCATCGGGTTCGGCCTCGTCCTGCTGCTGCAGGTGGCGACCGGCCTGCTGCGCGGCTGGGCGGTGGTGTACCTGTCCACGCGCCTGGGGCTGCAGTGGATGGGCAACGTCTTCAGCCATTTGCTCCGGCTGCCGCTGGACTTCTTCGAGAAGCGCCACCTGGGCGACATCACCTCGCGCATGGGCAGCGTGCAGGCCATCCAGCGCACGCTCACCACCAGCTTCGTCGAGGCGATCATCGACGGGCTGATGGCGGTGGTCACCTTGGGCATGATGCTGCTCTATAGCTGGAAGCTGGCGCTGGTGACGCTGCTGGCCGTCGCGCTGTACATGGGCCTGCGCGCGCTGTCGTTCCGCCCCGTGCGCGAAGGCACCGAGCAGCAGCTGGTGGCCGCCGCCAGGCAGGAGAGCCACCTGCTGGAATCGATCCGCGGGGTGCAGTCGGTCAAGGTGGCTGGGCGCGAGGCCTCGCGCCGCGGCACCTACTTCAACCTGATGAACGACACCGTCAACCGCGAGGTGTGGATGGCGAAACTCGGGCTCGGCTTCAGCACGGCCAGCCAGCTGATCTTCGGGATCGAGCGCATCGCGGTGATCTGGATCGGCGCGGTACTGGCGATGCAGAACGTCTTTTCGGTGGGCATGCTGATCGCCTACCTGGCCTACAAGGACCAGTTCGCCGGGCGGGTCGGCGGGCTGATCGACAAATGGATCGAGTTCCGCATGCTGCGCCTGCACGGCGAACGCCTGGCCGACATCGTGCTGAGCGATCCGGAGACCGAGGGCGCCGAGTGTCGGGAGCAGACGCCGCCCAGCGAGGCGCGGATCGAGGTCAAGGGCCTGTCGTTCCGCTATGCCGAGGGCGAGCCCTGGGTGCTCAAGGACTGCAGCTTCGCGGTCGAGGAAGGCGAGTCGGTGGCCATTGTCGGTCCCTCGGGCTGCGGCAAGACCACCTTGGTCAAGCTGATGCTGGGCCTGCTCAAACCCACCGAAGGCAGCATCAGCGTGGGCGGGCGCGACATCGCCAAACTGGGGCCGGAGAACTATCGGCAAATGGTGGGCGCGGTGATGCAGGACGACCAGCTGTTCGCCGGCAGCGTGTCGGACAACATCGCCTTCGGCGAAGAAGGCTTTGAACCGCAGCGCGTCGAGGAGGCCGCGCGCCTGGCCGCGGTGCACGACGAGCTGGCCTCTATGCCCATGGGCTACCACAGCCTGATCGGGGACATGGGCACCACGCTGTCCGGCGGCCAGAAGCAGCGCGTGATCCTCGCCAGGGCGCTGTACCGCAACCCGAGGCTGCTGTTTCTGGACGAGGCCACCACCCATCTCGACGTGGAGCGCGAGCGCCTGGTCAACGAGGCGGTGCGCAAGCTCGAGTTGACCAAGGTCATCATCGCCCACCGTCCCGAGACTATCGCCAGCGCCGACCGGGTGCTGGTGATGCACGGCGGCAGGATCGTCCAGGAGCACCGGCTCGATCGGAAGGCCGACGCGGAGGTGGTGGACATTCACCTGGCAAAGCAGAGGCAGGCGGATGGCGGTGCGGCCCAGCCCACCCCTGTCGAGGGAGGATGACCATGCGAGTTATGCCAGGAACAGACCTGTCGGCTGTCGCAAGCAACGACCATTCCATGCCGCTCCAGGGCAGCACCTGTACGGGAAATGCAGCTTTTTCCCCTGCCCGGCACGGCGCGACACGCAAGGCGATCATCAGAACCGGTGCTTCAGCGGATCTGGAGAGGCTTCCAAACTCTTGCATCGAAGGCAGGCCATGACCGAGTCGCTGTTCCGCCACGAAGTGCTGGACGCCAAGCGCGGCAGCTGGCTGGGCGGGATTTCCCTGGCGCAGCCGTTGCGTTTGTGGGTCCTGGCCGCCTTTGCCGTGGCCGCGGCGGGATCGATTGTCGCGTTCCTCGTGTTCGGTGAATACACGCGCCGCTCGAGGGTCAGTGGGCAGCTGGTGCCTGACCTCGGCCTGTCCACCGTGGTGGCCCCGACCGCAGGCGTGGTGGCGAGGCTGTTCCCCGAGGAAGGGGACACCGTAGGCGCAGGCGACTCGTTGACCCTGATCAACGTGCCGCGGGCGACGGCCTCCGGCGGTGACGCACTGGCCTTGCTGCGCGAGGGCATGAACACCCGGCGCGAGAGCATGAACACGCTGGGACAGTCGCAGGCCGCACAGATCGATGCGCAGATGGCCGGTCACCGGCGGCAGCTGGCGGCGGCCAGGCGCGAGCTGGCGCAGATCGAAGACGAGATAGCGACGAGGCGGGAGCAGGTCCGCATCGGGCGCGAGAACATCGAACGCTATCGGGAGGTCGTCGAGGAAAAGTACGTGAGCCAGCTGCAGCTCGATCAGCAGCAGCAGTCGACGCTGGAGCTGGTCAACGCGCAGCAGTCGCTCGAGCGCCAGGCGACCGCCATCAGGCGATCCATTGCCCAGCTGGAGCAGACCCTGCAGGAGCTGCCCGCACAGAAGCAGGCGCTGCTCGCCGCCAGCAGCCGCGACCTTGCGATGCTCGACCAGGAACGCGTGCAGCAGGAGGCCAACGGCGAACTGCTGCTGAAATCGCCGGTGCCGGGGCTGGTCGCCAGCCGCATGATCGAAGCCGGGCAGGCGGTGCAGGCGGGCCAGCCGCTCATGGCGCTGCTGCCCGAGGGTTCCGAACTGCAGGCGCAACTGCTGGTGCCTAGCCGGGCCGTGGGGTTCATCGAACCGGGCGACCGGGTGCTTCTGCGGTATCAGGCGTTCCCGTACCAGAAGTTCGGCCATCACGCCGGCAGGGTGGTGCGGGTTTCCCGCAGCGCCATTGTTCCCGCCGATGGCCAGGCACAGGAGCCTTATTACCGGGTGCTGGTCGAGCTGGACCGGCAAACGGTGACTGCCTACGGCAAGTCCGAGCCGCTGCGCCCGGGCATGGCGCTCGAGGCGGACATACTGGGGGAGCGCCGCAAGCTGTACGAATGGGTACTGGAGCCGCTGTACTCGCTCAACGGGAAGATCGGCGGCTGACTTGGTGTGGCGCGCTGCGTTTCCACATGACCGCCATCGCGGCGGTGGACGCGCAGATCCGCGGGCAGCTTTAGAGAGGCGGCATGCCTCGACCTAGCCTTGCTGTATCCCATGCGTGAGGCGGAGTTCCCGGCGTTCGCTGACGATGATGAAAGAGTCCATCGGAACATTGGCGCTGCGCGCCTTCGGCGGCTTTACAGCCGCTGTTGTTCTCGTGTCCGCTGCCTTCTACCTCGACCTTCTTCCGGTGGACGCCAGGGGCGAACGAGGCGATCCGGCATCGGGCGAGCTCACGTTGTTGTTCTTCGGTTGGGTGGTTTTCTCTCCTGTCGTGGAGACGCTGCTCCTGGCGGCGCTTTTTAGAATCTTCTCTGTGTACTAGCCGGATACGAAGTCCGCGGTGGCTGCCGCTTTAGCGCTGGCCGCCCTGCATGGATTCGTATGGTGGGGATGGCCGCTAGTGCTGCTCATCCCTTTCTGATGTTCAGCATCCCTTTGTGCATAAGTGATTCGATCAAGCAAGCGATGCTGCATTCGGCCATCACGCATTCCTTTCATAACTTCTGTGGGGTTCTGTCCCTCGTTGCGCTGCTTTAGCGCTTGGCATCGCCCAGCGTCACGCCATAGGACCAACGGCGGAATCTGCAACAGCTCATCAATAAGAAGCAGCCGACGTGAGCCGGAACGTGACCGCGATCGCTATATGCGCATTCGTCTGCCTCGGGCTTCTTCCGCAAGATCAGCAGTCCCGATATCGTTCGATGCCATCGACCGATAGCCCCAAGTCGATCGTTGCCATCCATCAACACCGCATCGGCACTGTGCAGTCCGGCGGCGCGGTGCGCATGGACTCCGAGCAGGGCGTGGGCACCACCGTGCGCCTGTACTTTCCCGCCGACAGCGGCAGCGAATACGTGCCGCCGAGCGAACGCGGCCGCGCCAGCAGCCGTCGCGGCACCGAGACGGTGCTGATCGTCGAGGACCGCGAGGAAGTCGCCGACTTGGCCCGCACCTTCCTGGAGGACCACGGCTACAGGACCCACGTCGCCTACGACGCCAAGTCCGCCCTGGAGCTGCTGGATGGCGGCGTGCCGGTGGACGTGCTGTTCTCGGACATGATCATGCCGGGCGGCATGAACGGCGTGGTCCTGGCGCG
>DATHAV010000505.1:0-3337 GCA_035296505.1 Pseudoxanthomonas sp. | reverse complement strand
CGCGCAGCCGCGGCGGCACCGGTTCCTCCGCCTTGAAGCGGAGGGCGGCCCGCAGCGCCTCGCGATCCAGCTTGACCTCCCGGTCGGCGCCGATCGGTATGACTGCGGCATAGTCGGGGAAGCGACCGTCGATCAGCTTGGAAGTGAACGTGACATCATCTCGCTTGACCCGGATGTGACTGCGGCCGAGCTCCAGCTCCAGCTCACGGTCGCCGCCTTCGAGCAGGCGCTGGAGCTCGGTCACGCCCTTGCGCGGCACGATGATCTGGCGCTTGGCCGACGCAACCGCGTCCAGTTGGGTTTCGCAAAGCGCCAACCGGTGGCCATCGGTAGCGACGCAGCGCAGGGTGCGGTCTCCCAGATCGAACAGCAGGCCGTTGAGGTAGTAGCGAACATCCTGTTGGGCCATGGCGAAGGAGGTGCGCTCGATCAGTTCCTTGAGCGCCGCTTCAGGCACGTTGACCCGTTCGGTGGCCTCGACTTCGTCCACCGACGGAAAATCCTGGGCGGGAAGCGTGGCCAACGTGAAACGGCTGCGTCCCGCTTGCACCGTGACCTTGTCGCCTGTCTGGGAGACCGTCACCTTGCTGCCGTCGGGCAGGGCACGCACGATCTCGAACAGCTTGCGTGCGGGGATGGTGGTCTCGCCGTTCTGCGACTCGTCGATCGTGCTGCGCGCGATCATTTCCACCTCAAGGTCGGTACCGGTCAGCGACAGCTGGCCGTCCTGCACTTGGACCAGGAAGTTGGCCAGGACCGGCAGCGTCTGCCGCCGTTCGACCACGTTGACCACCTGCGTCAGGGGCTTGAGGAATGCTTCGCGTTGCAGGCTGAAACGCATGTCGTGCTGGCCCCTATGCTGTGGCTCTTGAAAGGTAATAGATCAAAAGCTGATGGTGATGGTAGGTCCGAATTTCCGGTATAACTTGAATAACTGTCTGACGCAAAAAGGTTTTTCTGATTCTCGACCACTGTATCGAAGTGCTCGAAGGACTTGGTCATCCTGTGCATAACTCTGCGCCCCAGAAAGCTCCGGCACCTATGCACAGGCTTGTACCGCACTTATTCACTGAGTTTGCGGATGAGCTTGTCCCAGTCTTCGTGCAGCTTGCCGTCGGTCTCCATCAGGTTGCGGATCTGGCGGCAGGCATGCAGCACGGTGGTGTGGTCGCGGCCGGCAAAGGCGTCGCCAATCTCCGGCAGGCTGTGTTCGGTCAATTCCTTGGCCAGGGCCATCGCCATCTGCCGCGGGCGCGCCAGTGAGCGCGTGCGCCGCTTGGACAGCAAGTCCTTGACCTGCAAACCGTAATAGTCTGCCACGGTCTTCTGGATGTTAGGGATGCTGATCGCCTGCTGCTGGGCGCGCAGCAGGTCGCGCAGAGTTTCCTGGGCGAATTCGGGGGTAATGGCGCGGCCGGTGAAGTTGGCCCGGGCGGTGAGGGTGTTCAGCGCGCCTTCCAAATCGCGCACGTTGGAGCGCATCTTCTTGGCCAGTAGGAAGGCGACCTCGTCGGGAATGCGCACGCTGCGCTCGCGCGCCTTGGCCAGTACGATGGCCGCCCGCGTCTCGAAATCCGGCGGCTCGATGGCCACGGACAGACCCCAGGCCAGGCGCGACTTGAGCCGCGGCTCCAGGCCCTCCACTTCGCGCGGGTAGCGGTCGCAGGTCAGGATGATCTGCTGGCGGCTATCGAACAGCGCATTGAAGGTGTGGAAGAACTCTTCCTGGGTGCGGTCCTTGCCGGCGAAGAACTGGATGTCGTCGATCAGCAGTGCGTCCACCTGCTGGAAGCGGCGCTTGAACTGGTCCATCGACTTCTCGATCAGCGCCTTGGTCATGGCGCTGAAGAACTGCTCAGAGCGCAAGTACAGCACGCGCGCGCCCGAGCTCTGACGGCGCAGCTCGTTGCCGGCCGCGAACATCAGGTGGGTCTTGCCCAAGCCGGTGCCGCCGTACAGCAGCAGGGGGTTGTGGGCCCGATCGCCGGGCTTCTGCGCCGCCTGCCAAGCCGCGGCGCGGCCCAGCTGATTGCTGCGCCCTTCGACGAAATTGTCGAAGGTGTAATGCGAGTCCAGGTTGCCCGCGTAAGGCTGCTCCAGGGCGGCCAAGGAATGGGAGGCCGACATGGACAAGGCCGGCGTGGGCTCGGCGGCCTTGGCGCGCGAGCCGATCTCCAGCGAAACGTCGCGGTGGCCGAGGAAATGCCCGAGCAGGTCCTGGATCCGGCCGAGGTAGCGTTCGCGCACCTGTTCGACGATGAACGCGTTGGGCGCGTACAGCACCACCGCATTGCTGCGCTGTTCGGCCTGCAGCGGCTTGAGCCAGGTGTGCACATCCTCGGCCGGCAGTTCGGCTTCCAGGCGTTCGAGGCAGCGGGGCCAGGCATCCATCGCGGGCAAGAGCGGTTCGTTCGAAGGGGCGTGCGGTCGGCGCATGCAGCGCGGCCGACGCAGGCGAGTGGGTGGGGCGCAGACTAGCATGCGCGACTTCGTGCCCGTGCCGGTCGCGCGCGCTGCCGGACATGGATCTGCGGCTGGAGAAGTCTCCCCTGTCGCTGATCGGGTTGACTGTATGCAGCCTTGGCTATAAACTTGCTGGTTCTCTTAACTGCAACCGCCGAGTGCCGTATGGCCACCAAGCGCACCTACCAGCCCAGCAACCTCAAGCGCAAGCGAGACCACGGTTTCCGCGCCCGCATGAAGACCGCTGACGGCCGCAAGATCCTCGCTCGCCGCCGTGCCAAGGGCCGCGCGCGCCTGAGCGCCTGAGGTTCCGGCCGCTGTCGCGGCTTAGCCCATCGATGCTGCTGCGTCTTCCAGTGCCCGCGCTTCAGGCGCGGGTTTTGTCGTGGGTGTCATGAGCGCCCGTTTTCCCAGATCCGCGCGCGTGCGCACGTCTGCCGAATACGCTGCGGTGTTCGAACGTGCGCGTCGCACGTCCGAGCCGCTGCTGACCGTGCATTGGCATGCGCATGCATCGCCGGCGCGCCTCGGCCTTGCCGTTTCGCGCAAGGTCGACAAGCGCGCGGTGGAGCGCAACAGACTCAAGCGCGCACTGCGCGAACAGTTCCGGCAGTTGCGTCCGCGGCTTCCCGGCGGCGACTACGTGGTGGTGGCGCGAACGCCGGCCGCCAGGCAGTCGTCGCAGGCGCTGCGGGAGGCGTTCGCGCGCGCGTTGGTCCGTGCCGGCGCATTGCCGCCACCGGTCACGCCCGGCACAATGGCCGCGGCCGCGACGCCGCCTTCTTCCCCTTCCAGCACCACGTCCAAACCGGCTGCGTCCGTCGGTTGAGAATGCCTGCCCGATGAACCAGACACGCGTATTCCTGATCTTTGC
>DATHAV010000504.1:0-1556 GCA_035296505.1 Pseudoxanthomonas sp. | reverse complement strand
GCCGCCGGCGGCGGGTTACGCGGCGTTGCTGCTGGGGGCTGCGCTGGTGGGCGGCGTGCTCGGTCCGCTGATCGAGCGCGTCGTGCTGCGCCGGGTCTACGGCTACGAGGACGTGCTCCAACTGCTCGTCACCTTCGCGCTGTTCATGATCCTGGAGGACATGCAGAAGCTGGTCTGGGGCGTGCAGCCGGTGTTCCAGGACTCGCCGATGAAGGCGCTCGGCACGGTGGAGGTGCCTTTCGGCGACGACACCATCCCGTTCACCGCCTACCAGCTCTTCGTGCTGCCGGGCGTCGCGGTCGCCACCCTGATCGGCCTTGCGTGGTTCCTGCGCCGCACGCTGACCGGCCGCGTGATCGTGGCCGTGACCACCGACAAGGAGGCGGCGACGGCCATGGGCATCGACGCGGTCCGCGTAACCCTGCTGACCTTCACCTTCGGCGCGGCGCTGGCGGCGTTGGGCGGCGCGCTGGCCTCGCCTACGACTTCCTTGGTGCCGGGCATCGGCGCTTCCACCATCGTGCTGTCCTTCGCCGTCGTGGCGACGGCCGGGCTCGGCCAAATCGAGGGGGCGGCGCTGACCTCCCTCCTGATCGGCATGGGCCGCAGCGCCGCCGTGTACTTCGCGCCGGAGCTGGAGGTGGTGGTGCCTTACCTCATCATGGTGGCGGTGCTGCTGGTGCGGCCGCAGGGCCTGTTCGGCGTGGTGGAGGCCCGCCGCGTATGAGCCGCCGCGCGGAAGCGCTGCTGGCGTTGCTCGGCGTGGCGGCCCTGATCTTCACTGCCTGGGCGGCCCCCTGGCTGCGCTTCGTGCTGACGGTCGCGCTGGCGAAGGGCCTCGGTGTGCTCGGCCTGCTGCTCCTGCTGCGCGCGGGGCAGGTGAGCTTCGGGCACGCGATGTTCCTGGCGCTGGGCGCCTACACCGTTGCCTTCGCGGCGCCGAGCGTTCCGGAAACGCTGGTTCTGCTGCCCGCGGCGGCGCTGCTGGCGGGGGTGGCCGGGCTGCTGATCGGCCTGTTCGTGGTGCGCTACCGCGACATCTTCTTCGGCATGCTGAATCTCGCGCTCTCCATGGTCTTCTACTCCGTGCTGGAGAAGTTCTACGCCGTCACCAAAGGCACGGACGGCATCCGCGTGCCGCCCCTCACCATCGCCGGCCTCGAACCCGTGCGGGAGACGCAGGATTGGGTCATGTTCGGGTTGGCCCTCGGCCTGGCGCTGCTTTGCGCCTTGGGGGTGCGGGCGTATCTCGCTTCGCCGATGGGACAGGCGCTGGCAGGCATCAAGACGCGCGAAACACGGCTGGAATTCCTCGGTGTGCCGGCGCGGCGGGTGTTGCTTTTCGCTTACGTGCTGTCGGCGACCATGGGCGGCGCCGCGGGCGCGCTGATCGCCATGACCAGCCGGCACGTCACGCCGCAGCTCGCCTATTGGACCTCCTCGGGCGAGCTGATCTTCATCGGCATCCTGGGCGGCGCGGGCAGCGCGCTCGGGCCCTTCCTCGGCGCCGTGGCCTTCGAACTGGTGCGGGTCTACGCCGCCGCGGCGGTGGCGGA
>DATHAV010000503.1:0-1965 GCA_035296505.1 Pseudoxanthomonas sp. | reverse complement strand
GGCCATCGAGACGGTGTCGTCGTTGACGCCCTGGGCCTTGAGGAACGCGTCGAGCTGCAGATTGCCGTACGGCTTGGCCAGGCTCTGGGTGGCGACCGGCGCGTAGTTGGACAGCGGGTTGCCCAGCGCGGACAGCGGACGCGACGCGCGCGCGATGCGGGTCTCCAGGTCGATGACGGCATTGGCTTCCGCGTCGAGCTGCGCGGCCGGCGTGCCGGTCAGGGCCAGGATCTGCCTGACGTAGTTCCTGTAGCGGCCCAGCAGTTCGCGGGTCTCCGCATCGGTGCGGGTGTAGTACGCCGGGTCGGGCAGACCCACGCCGCCCTGCATGAAATAGCCGATGTGCCGGTCCAGCGCCTGGAGGTCGATATCGGGGCTGAAGTTGAACACCACCGGGATGCCGACCTGGTGCAGCGCGGCGATCGCCGGCGGCACGTCCTTGGCGCGCCTGATCCCGTTGATGCGGTCCAGCAGCGGCGCGATCGGGTCAGCGCCGTCGCGCTCCACCGCGGCCTCGTCCAGGCCGCTGGCCCAGAAATCGCCCAGCAGTTTCTGCACGGCGCCCTGCGGCGACTGCATGGCCGCCTCCAGCAGTTCGCGCTGCTGCTGCAGGCTGCGCTCGCGCAGCTGGCCCAGCGCGCTGATAGAGAAGGTGCCGGCCGGCAGCGGGTTGGCCTTGAGCCAGGGACCGTTGGCCACGCTGTAGAAGTCGGTGCACTCGGCGCTCACCGGCGGTGCCTTGGACGGTCCTCTGTTCCTGCGCTGGGCATCGGCATCGCCGCTGGGCAACGCCGTGACCAGGGCGAGGGCGAGCAGGGCGGGTGAGGCGAGAGGATTGCGCGTTTGCGGCATGTTTCAAAAGTCCGGGGGCTGGGAATCGCGCAATTCTAACCACTGCCGGACGCCCAGCCCTGAATGCGGCGGCGCAATGCATCGCGGCGCACGTTCGGCAACTTCGGAACGGCCAAAGAAAAGGCCCGGACATGCCGGGCCTCCGGGGCGTACCTGTGGAAGACGCGTTACCAGATCACGACCTGCTGGTCGCCCGACCGCACCATCGGATCGCCGGCCTTGCACGAGAACGCGGCGGCGAACGCGGGCAGGTTGGACGGCGCGCCGATGGCGCGGAAGTTGGCCGGCGCGTGCGGGTCGGTCTTCAGGCGCACGGCGAGCTCTTCGGGGGTGAAGCTGCGGCGCCACACCGAGGCCCAGTTGAGGAAGAAGCGCTGGTCGCGGGTCAGGCCATCGGTCATCGGATCGGGCGTGCCGCCGGCGGCGACCTTCATCGCGTCGTAGGCGGTCGCCAGGCCGCCGAGGTCGGCGATGTTCTCGCCCAGGGTCAGCTTGCCGTTGACCTTGGTGCCGCCGGCGTCGTAGCCGTTGAACTGGCCGATCAGCTTGTCGGTCAGCGCGGCGAATCCCTTGGCGTCGGCGGGCGTCCACCAGTTCTCGAAGTTGCCGCTGGGCCCGAAGCGCGCGCCCTGGTCGTCGTAGCCGTGGATCATCTCGTGGCCGATCACCGCGCCGATGCCGCCGTAGTTCATTTCGTCGGTGGCCTGGGCGTCGAAGAACGGCGGCTGCAGGATCGCCGCGGGGAACACGATCTCGTTCCGCAATGGGTTGTAGTAGGCATTGACGGTCTGCGGGCTCATGCCCCACTCGGTCTTGTCCACCGGCTTGCCGATCTTGTACAGGTTCCACTTGTAGTTGAACTCGGTCGCCGCCAGCACGTTGCCGATGTAGCTGTCGCGGCTGGTGGTCAGGCCGTTCCACTCGCGCCACTTGTCGGGGTAGCCGATCTTGGGCGTGAAGGTTTCCCATTTGGCCAGGGCCTTCTGCTTGGTCTCGTCGCTCATCCAGGCCAGGTTTTCGATGCGGCCCCTGAGCGCGGTGCGCAGGTTGCCCACCAGCGTCTCCATCTTGGCCTTGGATTGGGCCGGAAACGCGACCTTGACGTACATCTGG
>DATHAV010000502.1:0-1986 GCA_035296505.1 Pseudoxanthomonas sp. | reverse complement strand
GCAGGCGCTGGCGCCGCTGGACGCGCAGTGGCGCAAGGCCTGTGCGCTGTTCGGCTGGGAACCCGACACGCGCTGAGCGTCGCGTAATATTCAGCCGACCCTGAGCGCGGCCGTCACGATCAGCGCCACTACGCAGCCGATGCCCACCACCCAGGCGAGGCTGCGCGCGGTGGCCAGATTGGCGACGTAGAAGAACCCGTGCAGCACGCGCGCCAGCACGTAGGCCATCGCCAGCCAGGCGATGGTCTGCACCGGCACCTGGGCCAGCTGCGCCATCAGCACGCCGGCGGCGAAGGCGGGAAACGACTCGAAACCGTTGAGCTGCGCGGCGTGGGCGCGGCGCGAGCGCGGATTCTCCTGCTTTTCCTGCCAGCGCCGCGGCTCGCGGTTGTCGTAGCGTTCGCCCGACTGCTTGGCGATCGCCACCCAGACGTAGGGCAGCAGTGCGGCGATCAGGATGCACCCGTAGGCGATGGCCATTGCGATTCTCTAAAAGAAAGTGCCCCAGCATAAGGGCCTGTCGGGTTAGCGTGGACAGCGAGCGCGGTGCCGATACGAAAACGGCGCCAAAAGGCGCCGTTTTTCCGTTTCGTACCGGGCATTGCGCTACTTCGCGCCCATCGTCTTGTCGCGCGCGGCCTTGAACGGATTGCCTTCGTACCAGTTGGGCCAGCGGTCGCCGCCGGCCAGCTGCCGGCCCACGCCGTACAGCGCCTGCAGGTCCTCGACCACGCCATCGAGCTTCCACGTCGCCGGGTCGTACTCGTCGCCCGGCTGGTGGTAGCGGTCCTTGCCGTAGGAGGCCGCCGCCGCCAGGCCGGCGTCGCGGCCGCCCTCGATCAGGTCGTCGCCGCCCTTGGCGTACAGGGCCGGCACGCCGGCCTTGGCGAAGTTGAAGTGGTCGGAGCGGAAGTAGAAGCCGCTCTGCACCGAGGCCTCGCCGCGCAGGGTACGGCCCTGGGCCTCGGCGATCGGCTTGAGGATGTCCTCCAGTTCGGAGCTGCCGAAACCGGTGACGGTCATGTCGCGCGCGCGTCCGGCGACCGACATCGCGTCGAGGTTGATCACCCCGGCGATCTTCTCCATCGGAAAGGTCGGGTGGGCGACGTAGTACTTGGAGCCCAGCAGGCCCGATTCCTCCAGCGTCACCGCCAGGAACACCACCGAGCGCTCCGGCCTGGGCTGCTGCGCGACGAAGGCTTCGGCGATCTCCAGGATGCCGGCCACGCCGGTGGCGTTGTCGACCGCGCCGTTGTAGATCTGATCGCCCGCGGCATCACCGGACTGCTCGCCCTCGTGGGCGCCGGCGTGATTGCCCAGATGGTCCCAGTGGGCCATGTACAGCACCGCCTCGTCGGCGCGGCTGGCGCCCGGCAGCACGCCGATCACGTTGCGGGAGGTCTTCTGGCTGATGGTGCTGGCCAGATCGAACGATACGCTGGCCTTCAGCGGCACCGGCTTGAAGCCGCGCCGGTTGGCGTCGGCGTAGGCCTTGTCCAGGTCCAGGCCGGCGTCGGCGAACAGCTGCCGCGCGACGTCGCTGGTGATCCAGCCCTGGGCGGGCAGGCGCGGATCCGGATCGTCCTTGGGCAGCAGGTCGTACTGTGGCCCGGACCACGAGTTCTTGACCACGTCCCAGCCGTAGCTGGCGCCGGCGGTGTCGTGGACGATCAGCGCCGCGGCCGCGCCCTTGCGCGCGGCCTCCTCGAACTTGTAGGTCCAGCGCCCGTAGTAGGTCATGCGCTTGCCGTCGAAGAGCTTCTCGTCGTTGGCGTGGAAGCCCGGGTCGTTGACCAGCATGACCACGGTCTTGCCCTTCCAGTCGTGGCCGGCGTAGTCGTTCCACTGCTGTTCCGGCGCATCGACGCCGTAGCCGACGAACACCAGTTCGCTGTCCTGCATGCTGACCCTAGGTTGGCCGCTACGGGTGCCGATCACCATGTCGGTCCCGAACTTCAGCTCGCGGGAGGCGCCGGCGCCCTTCAG
>DATHAV010000501.1:0-2663 GCA_035296505.1 Pseudoxanthomonas sp. | reverse complement strand
ACTCCAGCCGCAGGCGGTCGTCGCCGGCCGGCAGGCGGATCCGCGGATTGCCGAGGCGTGCGGAAACCGGTCCACCCAGCCGGTCGAACTCGCGCGGAAAGCTTCTGTCGAGGTGGCGCTGCAGCTGCGGCGCGCTGAAGGCGATGCGATCGTTCAACCAGCCCGATACGGTATCGAGGGTGCTGCATCCGGCCAGCGCCAGCACGCTCAGGGCCAGCAGGACGGCAGTGGAAGCGCGGGACTTGGACGGGCGCATGACTTGCTCCAAAGGGTCTGCGCACCTTAAGCGTCCGCGGTGAATGCAGCCTCAATCCATAGCTTATCGGCCAGGCCGATTCAATCAAGCGTCAGCTGCATCGAGGCGGAAGTGATTTCCCAATCGTCGCTGTCGATCTTGCGCCGCATGCGGTACCAGCCCTTCAACTCGCGGGTGCCGTCGTCGCGTCGGACCCGCAGCGTTACCGGGATTTCCAGCGCGCGCGGAGGCGATTCCTGGTCCAGCGGTACCGGACTGTCGTTGTTGATTCGCATCGAACGCAGGCCCTCGATCGCCCGCAACGCGTGGTCGTCGGGGCGCGGCGGGGGCTTGCCGCCGACCCAGAACGCATCGGCCTCGGGCCAGTTCTTGGCGGCGGCCAGGCCCAGGTACGAATGCAGGCCCGACACCGCGCGCGACACGGAGGCGCGCTGGTCTTCTTGCAGCTGTATGGCCTCCTGCATCCTCGTGGCTTCGACGGCGGCATCGCCGCTAGCCTCGGCCTCGGCGGTGGCCTTGACCGACGGCGCTTGGTTTTTCTCGGGCTTGCGTTGGCACGAGCAGCTTGCCGCAAGCGCCGCCATCACCACTAGGACCAGTATCCGCATGTCGCTCCCCTGTCGCAGGATGGCAGTCTATAGCGAGACAAATAGACACGTGCGGCCGGTCCTGGTGCGCGCTACTGCCAGCGCACGTCGGGCGACCGCTCGATCAGCGCGATGGCATCGGACGCAAGTCGCTGCCCGGATACGCCTTCAGCAGCGGCAGCGGATCGTAGGCGCCCGCTCCGCCGTAGATGCCGTAGTGCAGATGCGGCGGAGTGCCGCGCGCGTTGCCGGTGGTGCCGACGAAACCCAGCACGTCGCCGGGCCGGACGATGTCCCCTTGCGCCAGCGACGGCGCCCAGTCGTCCAAGTGCGCGTAGTAGTGCCTTTCGCGTCCCGGCCCCAGCACCCAGACCTGCTTGCCGCCGAGGCCGCCGTCGCGGATCAGCATCACTATCCCGGCCGTGGCGCTGAGCACCGGAGTGCCGCGGCGCGCGAAGATGTCCACACCCGCATGGGTGCGATTGGTTCCGCGCGGCGCGCCGAAAGTGTCGGCGATCCTTCGCGCCTCCACGCCCTGCACCGGCACCGGCAGGGCGGTCGGCGGCGGCATGCGCGACAGTTCCCAGAGCAGGCGGCCGCGCTGCATGAAAGGCTGGTGCCATGCCCACAGCGCTGCCAGCGTCGCGACGAACAGGAACGCCAGCCGCAGCAGCCAGCGACGCAGCGCGCGGCCACGGCCGCGATGCGGCGTGGCTGACGGCCCGTGCATGCCCTGCGTCAGGCGGACCTGACCTGCTGCTGCAGCCGGGCCTTGAGCGCGTCGTCGATCTTCATCTCGCGCGCCAGTTCGTCCAGATAGGCGCGCTCCATGAAGTTCTGTTCGTCGGCGGCCAGCAGGCTGGCCAGGTACATTTCCGAAGCGATTTCCGGCGTGGTCGCTGCGCGCGCCACTTCCGCCGGATCCAGCGGCTTTTCCAGTTCGGCGTGCAGCCACTGCTGCAGTTCGGCATCGGGATCGAGGCGGGTGAACTCGCCTTCGATGGCTTCGCGCTCGCGCGCATCGATATGGCCGTCGGCCTTGGCCGCGGCGACCAGCGCCTTGAGGATCGCCTGGCTGTGGATCTCGGCCTGCGGCGGCGGCAGGCGATCGACGGTGAGCGGCTCGGCGCCCGCCGCTCCCTGCTGCTGCCTGTATTCGCCGTAGGCCTTGTAGGCCATCATGCCGATCGCAGCCAGGCCGCCGTAAGTCGCCAGCTTGCGCGTGGTCTTGTTCTTGCCCAGCAGCAGGCCGAGCGCGCCGCCGGTCAGGGCGCCCTTGCCGAAGTCGCCGGTGAGCCTGTCGCCGATGCCGCCGGTGCGCGAGCCGCCGCCGCCCAGCAGTCCTCCGAGGCCCGCGCCGCCGCCGAGCATGTCGATGAGTCCGCCGCCCTGGCCCGTGCCCTCGCTCTTCTTCGCGATGCCGGTGGTGGAGGAGGTCGCGCCCTGCGCGGACTGCAGCAGCTGGTCGAGAAAACCCTGGATCTTCATCGTGCGCGTCCTGACGGTTGAGTGGGCAGGTTATCTGCGGTCGCCGTAGGCGTTCGTCAAGTGACGCAGGCGGCAGCCGCCTTTCCGGCCCTAGAAACGGCTCGGGGCGGCATTGCCGTCCCGAGCGTGTGACGCATGGAGCGCTGCGATCAGGCCGCGGCGTCCTTCAGCTTCTTCAGCGGACGCACCTTGACCTTGACCGAGGCGGGCTTGGCGGCGAACCACTGCTCTTCCTTGGTGAAGGGATTGATGCCCTTGCGCTTGGCCTTGGCCGGCACATTGACCGAGGTGATCTTGAGCAGGCCCGGCAAAGTGAAAGAGCCCGCGCCCTT
>DATHAV010000500.1:0-3374 GCA_035296505.1 Pseudoxanthomonas sp. | reverse complement strand
CTGCACCTGCCGCTGGTCGTGGGCGCCGCGCATGCGCTGCTCAAGGTCAACGACGGCGACGCGCTGACCGTCGACGGCGGCACCGGCGAGGTGATCGTCGAGCCGGACGCGAACGACCTGCGCCGGTACCGTCAGCGGCTGCGCGATGTGGCGCGCGAGCTGCGCGACCTGGACCGGCTGCGCACCAAGGCCACCCGCACCCGCGACGGGGTCGACATCTCGCTGGTGGCCAACGCCGAATCGCGCGAGGACGTCTCGCGCGCATTCGAGCTGGGCGCCAGCGGGCTTGGCCTGTACCGCACCGAGTTCCTGTTCCTGCAGCGCAACGAGCTTCCGGACGAAGAGGAGCAGTTCCGCACCTATCGCGATGCCGTGCTCGGCATGAGCGGGCGCCCGGTCACCATCCGCACGCTGGATCTCGGCGCGGACAAGGCCGACCGCACTGGCCTGGTGCTGGACGGCGAGGACAACCCGGCGCTGGGCCTGCGCGGAGTACGCCTGTCGCTCGCCAACGGCAAGGTGTTCGACACCCAGCTGCGCGCGGTGATGCGTGCGTCCGGCTATGGCCCGGTGCGGATCCTGGTGCCGATGGTCAGCTGCCGCGAAGAGATTTTGCTGGTCCGGCGCAAGCTCAAGCGCATCGCCCGCGAGCTGCGCGCCGATGGGCACGAGATCGCGGAGTCGCTACCGCTGGGCGCGATGATCGAGGTGCCGGCCGCGGCCATCGCCATGCATGGCTTCGTCGACCTGGTGGATTTCGTATCGGTGGGCACCAACGACCTGGTGCAGTACCTGCTCGCCGCCGACCGCAACAACGATGCGCTGGCCGGACTCTACTCGCCGCTGCATCCCGGCGTGCTCCGCTTGCTCAAGCACGTCATCAACACCGGGCGCGAACGCCGCACGCCGGTGGCGGTGTGCGGCGAAATGGCCGGCGACCCGCTCATGACGCCGCTGCTGCTGGCGCTGGGCCTGTGCGAATTCAGCCTGCATCCGGCCACGTTGCTGGAAGTGCGCAAGGTCGTGCGCAATCTCGACCTGGCCGTGCTGCAGGCGCGGGCCCCGAAGCTGTTGCTGGCACGCGACCGCGCCGGCATAGAGCGCTGGCTGGCCGCGAGCGCGTAGCACGGCACCACCTTGCGCGGGCCATACGCGCAAGGTGCGCAGGCCGGCGTCCCGCTCTCCTATCCATCTGCCCGTGCGCGGGCGATAATGACGCCATGAACGCCTGACCCGCCGCGCCTGTCACCGACCGCGGTTTCCCCTCTCCTGGAGCCGCGCATGGCCGAAGCCGTCCGCCACGACAAGACCGCGCGCCAGCTGCGCATGTTGTCCGATGCGCTGGACAGCGGGCGCCTGGGTCCGGTGCGCCGCCTGGTCAACACGCTCAGCCCGGCCGAGATCGGCAACCTGCTCGAATCCCTGCCCCCGGGCAAGCGCGGCGTGGTGTGGGGCCTGGTCGACCCCGAGGACGACGGCGAGGTGCTGGTGCACGTCGGCGACGAGGTCCGCGAGAGCCTGCTGGCCGACATGGACCCGGACGAAATCATCGCCGCGGTCGAAGACCTGGACATCGACGACCTCGCCGACCTGGTCGAGGATCTGCCGGACACGGTCATCGACGAAGTCCTCAAGTCGATGGACCGCGACAACCGCAAGCGCCTTGAACAGGTGCTGTCCTATCCGGAGGACACCGCCGGCCGACTGATGAACCCGGATGTGGTCACCGTGCGCGCGGACGTCAACGTCGATGTGGTGATGCGATTCCTGCGCCTGCGCGGCGAGCTGCCCGAGCAGACCGACCACCTGTACGTGGTCAGCCGCCGGCACCAGCTGATCGGCTGGGTCGCGCTGCAGGACCTGGTGACGTCCGAACCGGGCACCCCGATCAACAAGCTGATCGACGACGAGCTGACCGCCATTCACGTCGACGAGCCTTCGGACGGGGTCGCGCGCCAGTTTTCCGACCACGATTGGATCTCGGCCCCGGTGGTGGACGACAACAACATCCTGCTCGGGCGCATCACCGTCGACGATGTGGTCGACATCATCCGCGAGCAGGCCGAGCACCAGGCGCTGGGCGCCGCCGGCCTGGACGAGGACGAGGACATGTTCAGCCCGGTGTGGCGCGCGATGCGCCGGCGCCTGATCTGGCTGACCATCAACCTGGGCACGGCGTTCCTGGCCGCCAGCGTGGTCGGGCGGTTCGAGGACACCATCGAGCGCCTGGTCGCCCTGGCCGTACTGATGCCCATCGTCGCCGGCATGGGCGGCAATGCCGGCACCCAGGTGCTGGCGCTGATGGTACGTGGGCTGGCGCTGGGCCAGGTCGGTGCGTCCAACGCGCGCGCGCTGCTGTGGAAAGAGCTGCGCGTGGCCGGGCTGATCGGCGTGGGCCTGGGGCTGGTGCTGGGACTCATCGTATGGGCCTGGTTCGGCGACCCGAAACTGTCGCTGGTGATCGCGGTCGCGCTGACCATCAACCTGCTGTCGGCGGCCTCGGCCGGGGTCCTGATCCCGCTCACCCTCAAGCGCCTGGGCTTCGACCCGGCGCTGGCCAGCAGCATCTTCCTGACCACCGTCACCGACGTCATGGGCTTCTTCACGTTCCTGGGTCTCGCCACCCTGTTCCTCTTGAACTGAAGGCCACCCGGGTCCGTTTGCTCCACCTGTTCCTGCATGGCGGACGCGGCCAACCGCGTGAGACGCAGCCTTATCTCGACGATCCGACATGGTCCGGCTGTTCGCGCAGCGGCGGCCCTCGATCAGTGGCGGTCGTTTCTTGGCGGATTGGCAGGAAGGCCGCCTAGCGACTGGCAATGGTCGGGAAAGCCAGCCGATAGCATTGCGGCTGCACAAATGCGGTAGAGCCGGAGCCGCGCCGCCACTGGGCGGCTCTAGCGCAGCAGCGCCTCCAGCACCGCCATGCGGATGGCCACGCCGTTGCTGACCTGGCGCAGCACCAGCGACTGCGGGCCATCGGCCACTTCGTCGGTGATCTCGACGCCGCGGTTGACCGGCCCGGGATGCAGGACCACCGCGTCCGGCGCGGCCTGGCGCAGCCGCGCGGCGGTCAGGCCGAAATCGCGGTGATAGTGCTCCAGCGACTCCACCAGGCCTTCTTCCATGCGCTCGCGCTGCAGGCGCAGCATCATTACCGCATCCACGCCCTCGAGCATCCCGTCGAAGTCGCCGCCGGTCGTGCAGCCGTCCAGCAGCCCGTCCTGCGGCAGCAGCGAGTTCGGCCCGCAGACGCGAATCTCGCCGACACCCAGAATCCGCAGCGCGTGCAGGTCCGAGCGCGCCACGCGCGAGTGCTTCACGTCGCCGACCATCAGCACCTTGAGCCTGGAAAAATCGGGACCCTTGGCTTG
>DATHAV010000499.1:0-3002 GCA_035296505.1 Pseudoxanthomonas sp. | reverse complement strand
GCTGCGGGCACTGTCCCCGCCGCTGCGCACATGGGGCCTGTCGGCGACGCTGGGCAACCTGGCCGAGGCGCGCGACGTGCTGCTGCCGCATGCGCCCGGCAGTGCGCTGGTCGGCGGCGTCGCGGCGCGCAAGCTCACGCTGGAAACGCTGATGCCGGCCCAAGGCGAGCGCTTTCCATGGGCGGGACACCTGGGCCTTTCCCAGCTTTCGCGGGTGATGGAGAGCGTGCTGTCGGTGCGCACCAGCCTGGTGTTCACCAACACCCGCGCGCAGGCCGAGCTCTGGTACCAGGCATTGGGCGCGGTGTGGCCGGAGGCACCGGAGACGCTGGCGCTCCACCACGGTTCGCTGGACCCCAAGCTGCGGGCTGCCGCCGAGGCCGGGCTGCGCGACGGCAGCCTGCGCTGCGTGGTCGCCACTTCGAGCCTGGACCTGGGCGTGGATTTCCCGGCGGTCGATCGCGTGCTGCAGGTCGGCAGTCCCAAGGGCGCCGCCCGGCTGATGCAGCGCGCCGGTCGCGCCCGCCACCGTCCGGGCGAATCCGGCCATGTGGTGTGCGTGCCGACCCACGCGCTGGAACTGGTCGAATACGCGGCGGCGCGGCGCGCCATCGCACGCAACGCGATCGAGGCGCGCACGCCGCTGCGGATGTCGCTGGACGTACTGGCGCAGCACTGCGTCACCCGCGCCCTCGGCGGAGGCTTCACCGCCGAGGACCTGCTGCAGGAAGTCCGCGGCAGCCATGCCTATGCCGGACTGGACGCGGGCACCTGGCAGGCGGTGCTGGATTTCATCGTCCAGGGCGGGCAGGCGCTGGCGCACTACCCGGATTTCCAGCGCGTGGTGCGGGACGACGACGGCGTGTACCGCGTGCACGAGCGCCGCATCGCGCTGCGCCACCGGCTGTCGATCGGCACCATCGCCAGCGACGGCAGCGTGGCGGTCAAGTTCCTGCGCGGCGCCGGGCTGGGATCGGTGGAGGAAAACTTCGTCGGCCGGCTGCATCGCGGCGACTGTTTCCGCTTCGCCGGCCGCCTGCTGCAGCTGGTGCGGCTGGAGGACATGACCGCCTACGTGCGCATGGCCAAGTCCGGCGACGGCGTGGTGCCCAAGTGGATGGGCGGCCGCATGCCGCTGTCGACCGAACTCGGCCGCGAAGTCGAGGCGATGTTCTCGGGCCGCTTCGACGATCCCGAGCTGCGCGCCATCGCGCCGCTGCTGGCGCTGCAGGGCGCGCTGTCGGCCCTGCCCTCCCCCGGTACGCTGCTGGCGGAAACCCGCAGCGGCCGCGACGGCCAGCACCTGTTCGTGTATCCCTTCGCCGGCCGCCAGGTGCACGAAGGCCTGGCGGCGCTGCTGTCGCTGCGCTGGGGGCGGCAGCGTCGCAACAGCTTCGGCTTCGCGGTCAACGACTACGGGCTGGCGCTGTCGCCCGCGCAGCCGCAGGCCATCGACGCCGCGCTGCTGCGCGAACTCCTGTCGCCGGAAAACCTGATCGAGGACCTTCGCGAAAGCCTCAACCTGGGCGAGCTGGCGCGCCGCCAGTTCCGCGAGATCGCGCGCGTGGCCGGCCTTCTTCCGCCTTCGCTGCCCGGCCGCGCGCCGCGCAGCATGCGCCAGCTGCAGGCCTCCAGCGGGCTGCTGTTCGACGTACTGCAAAAATTCGATCCCGACCACCTGCTGCTGGCCCAGGCCGAGCGCGAGGTCTACAGCAGCCAGCTGGAGATGTCCCGGCTGTCGCAGACCCTGCGGGAATGCGCGCGACGGGAACTGGCGCTGTTCGAGCTGCCCAGCCTGGGGCCGCTGTCGTTTCCGCTGTGGGCCGAAGGCCTGCGCGGCCAGCTCAGCACCGAGGACTGGAAGACCCGCGTGCAGCGCGCGGCGCAGCAGCTGGAGAAGAAATATGCGCGGTAGCCACGCCGTTCGGATCGCTGGGGAAGCGGTCGAACTGCTGGGGGATCGCGCGCTGCTGTGGCCCTCGCGTTCGCGCCTGCTGATCGCGGACCTGCACCTGGGCAAGGGCGACGTGTTCCGGCGCGCCGGCATCGGCCTGCCCGCCGGCGGCACCCTGCACGACCTGCGGCGGCTCACGCGGCTGCTGGAAGAAACGGGGGCGAGCGAGCTGTGGATCCTCGGCGACATCCTGCACGGCGCCGCGCCGATGGCGCCCTGGCGCGAGCAGTGGGCGCGTTGGCGTGGCCGGCATCCGCGGGTGCGCGTGACCGGCGTGGCCGGCAACCACGACCGCGCCCTGGCCGACGCCGCGCTGGAGATCGAACTGGCGGCCGGGTGCGTCGAGGACGGCGCCTTCGCACTGCGCCACGAACCGCTGCCGCACCCGCGGCTGCACGTGATCTGCGGGCACCTGCATCCACTGGTCGCGCTGCCCGGCATGCGCCGGCGCTGGCCGGCGTTCTGGCTGCGCGAGCGGGTCACCGCGCTGCCGGCGTTCTCGCACTTCACCGCCGGCGTGGTGGCCGAACCCGCTTCGGGCGAACGCTTGGTCGCGTGCGTGGAGGGCGAAGCGATCGCGCTGCCGATGCCGGGCCCCTACGCTCCACGCTGAGCGCCGCCGCCGATGCGTGCCTACGCCGCGCGCGCCGACACCGCCTCGATGAAGCCGGGCTCCAGCGCGAGCGCGCCGAAGTAGCCTTTCTGGGTGCCGCTGAGCACGCGCAGCATGTGTCCGCGCCCGCCCGGCATCCGTCCCAGCGGGAGGAACGCGAAGTCGCGCAGCTTCGCCAGGCGGTCGCGATCGGACTGGAACAGCGGCGTCAGCCAGCGGCTCCAGAAGTGGTAGAGCGACACATGACGGCGGCGCAGCGACTGGTACTGCGCCAGTGCGGACGCCACGTCGCGCTGTTCCCGCAGCGCCTCGCGCAGCGCCAGCGCGTCCATCAGCGCCATGTTCACTCCCTGCCCCAGCTGCGGGCTCATCGAATGCGCCGCGTCGCCGAGCAGCACGCTGCGTCCGCGGTACCAGCGCGGCAGCACCGCATCG
>DATHAV010000498.1:0-3781 GCA_035296505.1 Pseudoxanthomonas sp. | reverse complement strand
CGGCCATGAACCACCGCATGTGGCAACACCCCGCCACCCAGGCCAACGTGGCGCTGCTGCGCGCGCGCGGGGTGCAGGTGATCGGGCCTGAGGACGGCCCCCTGGCCGAAGGCGAATCAGGTCCGGGACGCCTTGCCGAGCCGGAGGCCATCGTCGCTGCGCTGGCAGCGCCCGGCGAAGCGCCGGCATCGCGGCCGCTCGCGGGGCTCAGAGTTGTCATCAGCGCCGGCCCCACCTACGAAGACCTGGATCCGGTCCGTTACCTGGGCAACCGCAGCAGCGGCAAGATGGGATTCGCGGTGGCCGACAGCGCCGCCCGCCGCGGCGCCGAGGTGGTGCTGGTCGCAGGGCCGGTGCACCTGCCCACGCCACCGGGCGTCCTGCGGGTGGACGTGCGCTCGGCCGCGCAGATGCGCGAAGCGGTATTCGCCGCGTTCCCCGCCGACCTCTATATCGGTGCCGCGGCGGTGGCCGACTACACCCCGCGCGCGCCGGCCGCCCACAAGATCAAGAAATCCGGCGAGTCGCTGGCGCTGGACCTGGTGCGTACGCCCGACATTCTTTCCGAAGTCGCCGCGCAGACGACGAGCCTGAAGCTGGTGGTCGGGTTCGCCGCCGAAACCGAGCGGGTGGCCGAGTACGCGCGCGCCAAGCTGGCGGCCAAGCGCCTGGACATGATGGTGGCCAACCGGGTCGGAGTGCCCGACGGGGGCTTCGAAAGCGAGCACAACGCGATCACCGCGTTCTGGAGCGACGGCGAACGCGCGTTCGCGCCCGCGCCCAAGACGCGGCTGGCGGACGGACTCATCGACCTGATCGTGGAGCGTCTGAACGCATGAATCCCCCGCATGCCGCTGCCCAAGGCCAGCGTCCGATCGAAGTGAAGCTGCTGGACCCGCGCTTCGGCGACCAATGGCCTCTGCCGGCCTACGCCACGGCCGCCAGTGCCGGCATGGACCTGCGCGCCGCGCTCGAAGCGCCGCTGACGCTGGAGCCGGGCGCCACCGCGCTGATTCCCAGCGGCATCGCCGTCCATCTGGGCGATCCGCAGCTGTGCGCGGTGGTGCTGCCGCGCTCGGGCCTCGGCCATCGCCACGGCATCGTGCTGGGCAACGGCACCGGCCTGATCGACGCCGATTACCAGGGGCCGCTGCTGATCAGCGTATGGAACCGCAGCCATGAGGCGTTCACCGTGCAGCCGGGCGATCGCATCGCGCAGCTGGTTGTACTGCCGGTCGCACGGGTAAGCTTGCAGGTGGTGGACACTTTTCAAGGCAGTGCGCGTGGCGAAGGGGGCTTCGGCCATACCGGCGTTCGCTGACAGGGGCGAAACGGATGGCTGACAACAAATCGAACGACCTGCAGCGGCTCATGTCGAACCCGCGGCGGGTGCTGCCTTTGCTGGCGGCGCTGTTCACGCTGCTGGCGCTGTGGGTGGGCTGGAGCGGCGTGCAGCAGTGGCGCGAAACGCAGCTGGCGGACAATCTGCAGCAGGCGCGCGATACGGCGCTGGCCGGTTCCGAGCAGGCATTCGCCACCCACACCGGCGCCTTGGCCAACCGCCTCGCCAGCGAAACGGTCAAGGCCGCGTTGAGCGCGGGCGATGCGGAGGCCGCGGCCCGGGCCATCGGCGAGGGCTGGAAAACCGTCGATCCGGTGCAGGTACTGCCGTCCACGCTGGACGCCGCCTATGCCAACCCCGAGGCTTTCGGCTTCAGCAAGCTGGCGGTGCTGGAAGCCGCGCTGAAGGAAGGCAAGGCCGTGGCCCGCGTGGTCGGCAGCGGTGGCAAGCGGGAACTGGGCATCGCTGCCCCGGCGGCGGCGGGCTACGTGGTCTACGGCAACCTGCCGCTGGACACGCTGACCGGCGTGTTCGAGCGCATCGATGTTTCCGGCCAGGCCTACCTGGCGTTGCGCCAGGGCGGCCACACCGTCTACGAAAAAGGCGACACGGGCCTTTCCGGCGTGGCCGAGTCGCTGGCGCGTCCGCTCGGCGATGGCGGCCTGCGCGTGGTCGCCGCGCTGCCCGACGGTACCGAAGCGGCCATGGGCCTGGAGGCCGTCCCCAGCCTGATCGCGGCGGCGCTGTTCGCGACCCTTGCGATCGGTCTGCTGCTGCTGGCCAGCGGGCGGCTGCGCGTGCCGGGTCTGCGCACGCGCGATCCCGGCGCCGGCGAAGAGAACGCGCCGACGCTGGGCCAGGCGCTGCAGCTTGAGCCGCTGCCGGTGCCGACCCGTGCGGCCGCCGACAAGTCGGGTGAAGCCAAGCCGGCCGCCTCCAACCGCAGCATCGCGCTGGACCCGGGCATCTTCCGCGCCTACGACATCCGCGGCGTGATGGGCACCACCCTCAGCGCCGAGGTCGCGGTGCACATCGGCCAGGCCATCGGCACGGTGATGGAGGAACAGGGCCTCTCCGACGTGGTGGTCGGCCGCGACGGGCGGCTGTCCGGTCCCGAACTCTCCGCCGGCCTCATCCAAGGGCTGGTCCGCGCCGGCCGCAACGTCATCGACATCGGCGTGGGGCCCACTCCCGTCGCGTATTTCGCCGCCTACCACCTGCGCGCGGGCAGCTGCGTCGCCGTGACCGGCAGCCACAATCCGCCCGACTACAACGGCTTCAAGATCGTGATCGGCGGCACCACGCTGTCCGGCGAGGCCATCGGCGACCTGTACACCCGCATCAGCGAAGGCCGCCTGCACCAGCCCAGCGTGCCGGGCGACGTGCAGCAGCGCGAGGTCGCGTCCGACTACATCCAGCGCATCGCCGACGACGTGCAGCTGGACCGTTCGCTCAAGGTGGTGGTCGACGCCGGCAACGGCGCCGCCGGCGAGATCGCGCCGCAGCTGCTCGAAGCCATCGGCGCGGAGGCGATCTCGCTGTACTGCGACATCGACGGCACCTTCCCCAACCACCACCCGGACCCCAGCGAGCCGCAGAACCTCGAGGACCTGATCCAGACCGTCAAGCGCTTCGACGCCGACCTCGGCATCGCGTTCGACGGCGACGGCGACCGCCTGGGCGTGGTGACCAAGACCGGCGAGATCGTCTATCCCGACCGCCTGCTGATGCTGCTGGCGGCCGACGTGCTGGAGCGCAATCCCGGCGCGATGATCCTCTACGACGTCAAGTGCACCGGCAAGCTGCAGCCCTGGATCCTGCGCCACGGCGGCACTCCGCTGATGGGCCAAACCGGGCATTCGCTGATCAAGGCGAAAATGCGCGAGACCGGCGCCGAACTGGCCGGCGAAATGAGCGGCCACTTCTTCTTCCAGGAGCGCTGGTACGGGTTCGACGACGGCCTGTACGCGGCCGCGCGCCTGCTGGAAGTCCTCGCCGTCAGGCCCGAGACACCTTCCGAAGTGCTGTCCGCGCTGCCTAGCGCCGTGTCCACGCCGGAGATCAAGGTGCCGGTCCCGGCCGGCAATGCGCACGACATCGTGCAGCGCTTCATCGACAACGCCGACTTCGAAGGCGCGCGCCTGTCCACCATCGACGGCCTGCGCGCGGACTGGGAGGACGGCTGGGGCCTGGTGCGCGCGTCCAACACCACGCCGGTCCTGGTGCTGCGCTTCGAGGCCGACACCAGGGAGGCGCTGGCGCGGACCAAGGACGCGTTCCGCACGCATCTCATGAGCGTGGCGCCGGAGCTGACGCTGAGCTTCTAAAGGCTCGGCTTTCTAAAAAGATGTCCTCGGGGTGGCGCGCTTAAGGCTGCGCCTCTCCGGCTATCGCCTCGTTCGCGGCCGGCTTGCTTTCCTCCACCTGCTTGAGCTGGTG
>DATHAV010000497.1:0-2630 GCA_035296505.1 Pseudoxanthomonas sp. | reverse complement strand
GGTGGGGATGCGGCCCCGGTGGTCCGGTGGGAATGCGTCCCCCCTCTACCCGACTTGGCTGCGGGCCGCGGCTGGAGCCGGCGGCAGCGGGGCCGGCGCCGACGGCCGCTGCGTCGTGTCCGCCGATATGCCGATTCACGCGCCCGCGCCTCAGACAGACCCTTACTGCGAATCGTTCGCGGCTTCCTGGCCGAGTGCGGTCCGGCGGCGACTTATCCGCAGCGCCAGCGGCCTGCGGCAATCGACGCTGGGGTGGGACTGGCGCGGGAACGTGCCCTGTAGCGCCTTTCTCCGCCCCAACTGCGGCACCCGCGTCAGCACCATGGTTGCCCTCGACTCCCATGGCCGGGTCTGGATAAGCGGACGCAGGTGGGCCGTAACCAGCTTCGAAGACAAAGCGACGCTGTGCATCGGGTATCGACGCAGCCGATCGCACGTAGCCGATCAACCTCGGCATGCTGGCCAGCGCCACAGCCGCAAAGCCGCAACAGGCATGTCCTTCGACCGCAATGCCTCACCTCAAACAGCCCCTTTGTAAAGGGGGCGCCGCGACAGCGGCGGGGATTCGGATGCACAAGCCTGGGGCCAAAGTTCGCAAAGCGAACTTTGGGGCTTCATTCGACTGCGTCGAATGAAGCGGCGGAGCCGGCCGATAAGCCGGGTTCTGTCGTGGACAGTCATTCCTCTAGGCGCAACGTCGCCGTTACGCTCGAGCAACCTACCCGGACCCGACGCGGGCCGCGTCATGAGGTCCCTATTTGGTCTTGCTCCCGGTGGGGTTTGCCGTGCCGGCCTGTTGCCAGGCTCGCGGTGCGCTCTTACCGCACCATTTCACCCTTGCCTGTGCCCTGTCACCCCTTTGCCGTCTCTCAGGACCACTTGGCCGGCTGCGCCGGCAAGTGCGGAACTCCAGCCGCTTCGGCCAGCGGCGGCAAAGGGGTGGCAGGGCCATCGGCGGTATCTTTCTGTTGCACTTTCCGTCGGCTCGCGCCGCCCAGGCGTTACCTGGCACCGTGCCCTATGGAGCCCGGACTTTCCTCGGCACCGGACCACGCGAGGTGCTCCGATGACGCGACTGCCTGGCCGACTCCGCCGCGCGCATTGTCGCACGCGCTCGCAGCGACGCGTTCAGCGCGGCCCTCCCTGCCCGTAGAGCGCCTTGCGCGGCGCTCCCGAGATCTCGGCCGCCAGCCTGGCCGCGGTCGAGGGCGGCAGGTGCTGGCCCAGCATCGCGCAAATCCGCTGGCCTTCGACCAGCCGCGCGTCGGCATCGTCGCCGGCGCCGTGGACCATGACCACGAACTCGCCCCTGCGCTGGTTCGGATCGGCCTGCACGGCGGCGTGCAGCCCGGCCAGGGTGCCGCCGGAGACGGTCTCGAACAGCTTGGTCAGTTCGCGCGCGATCACCGCTTCGCGCGCATCGCCGAACGTGGCGCGAAGGTCCGCCAGCGACTCGTCGATGCGGTGCGAGGATTCGTAGAACACCAGCGTGCGGGTTTCGCTGGCCAGGCGCGACAGGCGCTCGCGGCGTGCGGCCGCCTTGGCCGGCAGGAAGCCTTCGAAGGCGAAGCGGTCGCTGGGCAGGCCCGCGACGCTCAGCGCGGCGATGGCGGCGCAGGCGCCCGGCACCGGGCTGACGCGCAGGCCCGCGGCGCGCGCGGCGCGCACCAGCCGGAAGCCCGGATCGCTCACCAGCGGGGTACCGGCGTCGCTCACCAGCGCCAGCGACTCGCCCGCGGCGATGCGTTCGACCACCCGCGCGGCGATCGCTTCCTCGTTGTGCTCGTGCAGCGCGAGCAGCGGCCGGTCGATTCCGAAATGCGCCAGCAGCTGGCGCGTGTGGCGCGTGTCCTCGGCGCAGACCGTGGACACGGCGCGCAGGGTTTCCAGGGCGCGCGGCGACAGGTCGGCGAGATTCCCGATCGGCGTGGCGACGATGAATAGGGTTCCTGCGCTCATGCGACGGTCCTGCAGGGGCGGCGGCGGCACGCGAGCCGGTAACGCCGAAGGTACAATCCTAGTCGTTTCCCCCACACGGCCATCAAGTTCATGGACAAGCGATACGCCAGGATCCTCACCGCCCTGCTGTTGGCCGCGCTGTGCTTTGGCTGCGCCACCACCGCCCAGGTGAATGCGCCGTCGCAACGCGACGCCGCGCTCGGCGCGACGATGGCCAGCGCGGCGCGGCTCGCGCGCGAGCAGGAGGCCCAGACCGGCGAGGTGCGCGCACAGAGCACGCGTGAGATCGAACGCCTGCTGGCCGGCGTGGACGATGCGACGCTGGCGCGCGAGGCGGCGATCCTGCCGGCCGGCGATCCGCTGTATCCCTACGCGGGCCGGGCGCTGCTGGCGCGCGGCCTGCCGCTGCCGCGCCCGTTCGACCGCGGCGCGCAATGGCGCTTCGACCTCAACGACCGGCCGCCGGCCGAGCGCGACGGCTACCGGCCGCCGGTCAAGCTGGCGGTATTGCTGCCGCTGTCCGGGCCGCTGGCCACGGCCTCGGCGCCGGTGCGCGACGGCTTACTGGCCGGCTACTACGGCGAGACCCGCCGGCGCCCTGAGATCGATTTCTTCGATACCGGCGGCACCGCGGCCGGCGCGCTCGCGGCCTATGCCAAGGCCGCCGCGGC
>DATHAV010000496.1:0-6511 GCA_035296505.1 Pseudoxanthomonas sp. | reverse complement strand
CGCTGTACCGGCGCGTGCTGGCGCTCCAGCCCCGCCTTACCGCGGCGCTGGAGGGACGCGAGGACGCGCTTTCGGACCTTCTGGCGCAGGCGCGCGCGCTGCTGGCCAACCACCGCCTCCTCGAGGGCGCACTGCGGGTCGCCGAAGCCAGGCGCTACGACCCGGGGCATGTCGATCTGCCCGACAGCGAGGCGCTGCTGACCCGCGCCATCGAACGCGCGCTGCGGGCGGCCGGGCACGACCTGCGCAAGGGCAGGCTGGATCCGGCGCTGGCGGGCTACCGCGCCGTGCTCGCGGTCGCGCCGGAGCAACATGCCGCCCGCCAGGGCATCGAGGAGGTGGCGAGTGCGTACGCCCGGCAGGCCGCGCGCCTCGCCGGCGACTACGACTTCGTCCGCGCCGAGGATCTTCTGCAGCGGGCCGCCGCGCTGGCGCCGCGGCAGCCCGAGGTGGTCCGGGCGCAGCTGGCGCTGGCCAACGCGCGCCAGTCCCAGGCGCGGCTGGTTTCGCCGCTGTCGCCGGCCCGGCGCGAACAACAGGTCCAGCGCCTGCTGGCCGATGTTTGCGCGGCGGAAGCGCGCGGCGAATGGATCTCGCCGCCCGGCGACAGCGCGTTCGACAAGCTGCGCGCCGCGCAGGCGCTGCTGCCCGACGATCGGGGCGTGCAGCGCGCGGCCGAGCGTCTGGCGCCGTCCACGCAGTCGTGCTTCGAACAGGAGCTGCGGGACAACCGCATCGCCCGGGCGCGCGCGTGCTTCGACGCGTGGCAGGCGCTGGCGCCCGGTAACCCACGCCTGTCCCACGCGCGCCGCCAGCTGGCGCAGAAATGGATCGCGGTGGGCAACGAGCAGCTGGGCACGGGGGACGTCGGATTCGCGGGACGTGCGCTCGAGCAGGCGCGCGCGCTCGATGCCGATGCCCCGGGGCTGGAAGAGTTCGCCGATCGGGTCCGCAGCGCCCGGGCGAGCGTCCGCTAGCGCGAGGCCAGGAATAGCCGGCGCACGGTGGGGCGGGCGGCTTCCAGCGAGAAATGGGCGTCGACGTTGCGCCTGCCGCCTTCGGACAACCGGTGCCACAGCGCCTGATCGCCGTACAGGCGCACGGTGGCGCCGGCGAAGGCCTCGGCATCGTCCGCCACCAGCACATCCTCGCCGTCCCGCAGGTGCATGCCCTCGACGGCGCACGAAGTCGCCACCACCGGCTGCCCGTGCGCCATGCTGAGGTTGATCTTGCCTTTGACCCCTGCGCCGAAACGCAGCGGCGCCACCGCCACGCGCATGCCGCTCATCGCTGGCTGCAGGTCCGGCACGTGGCCGTGGACCACGACACCGGGCCGGCGTCCCAGCTCCAGGATCTCCGCCGGGGGATCGCCGCCGATGCAGTGGAACACCACGTCCGGAAGCGACCGCCGGACCCGCGGCATGACCTCGGCGACGAACCAGCGCACCGCATCGACATTGGGCGGATGGCGGAAGCCGCCGACGAACACCAGGTCACTGCGCTCCGAGAACGGCGCGCCCTTGCCGCCGGTTTCATGTAGATTCGAGAGCAACTCCACGCGCCGGCCCGGCGCATCGGCCGCCAGCCTTTCGCGTTCCGCCTCGCTCACCACCAGGGTCGTGTCGCTGGCGGCGATGGCGGCCAGTTCGCTCCTGCGCGTGATCGCGGCGGCCCTGGCCAGCCGCGGGTCCGAATCGATCTCCGCCCTCCTCGCCTCGCGCACGTAGTGCAGGTCCACGGTGTCGAACAGAACCTGCGCCTGCGGTGCGTGCCTGCGCACGATCGGCGTCAGCTGCAGCGCCAGATGGTAGCGGCACAGCATCGCCGTGCCGAAGCGCGCGCCCTGCTGCGCCAGCCACTTCGGAAGGCTCGACACGTGCGGCCTGCACCAGACTTCCACGCCCATGGCGCGCAAGGCGTCGGTGTGGCGGCCGCGGTGGTGCATGTCGTATTCGACGAAGACCACGTGCGCGCCTTCCTGCCGCAGCAGTTTCATCAGGTTGAACAGGCGCAGCGATGCGGAATCGCGATCCGGCTCAGGCGTGTGGGTGTCGACGATCAGCACCTGGGGCTGCCGCGCGTGAAGCAAGGCCGGCGTCGGGACGCAGGACGGCGGCAGCTGTCCGGCCATGACCGCCCGCCATTTCTCTTCGAACAGGACCCGGTTGGTCGCCTGGTACGCCTTGGTACCGCTCGAGGTGTCGGTGCCGGCCGTGACCCCCTCCAGGTGCACCACGCGCGACCGCGGCTGGTACAGCACCTTGCGTCCCCGCGCGCGCACCGCGAACGCGAGGTCGGTGTCCTCGTAGTAGGCGGGCGAGAACCGCGGATCGAAGCCGCCCAGCGAGGCGAACAGTTCCCTGGGCACGGCGAGCGCGGCGCCGGAGCAGTAGTCCGCCTCGCGCAGGCTGGCGAAACGGGGGTCCCCCGGCGACTCGAAGCGTCCGTAATTCCATGCGCTGCCGTCGCGGAATACGACTCCGCCCGCCTCCTGCAGCCTGCCGTCGGGGTACAGCAGCTGGGCGCCGACCAGCCCTGCGTCGGGTTCCTGATCGAAAGTGCCAAGAAGCGCCTCCAGCCATCCCGGCTGCGGAAGGGTGTCGTTGTTGAGAAAGACGATGAAGCGGCCGTTCGCCAGTGCGGCGCCGTCGTTGCACGCGGCGATGAAGCCGCCGTTGCGCACCCGTCGGTGGTAGCGCAGCCCCGTGATCCGTCGCATCCAGGATTGGGTTTCGTCGCCGGAGCCGTCGTCGACGATAATGATCTCGCAAGCGGATTCGGGCGGATGCTCGGCGAGCGCCCGCAGGCACGCCAAGGTGTGGGTCGCCTGGTTGAACACAGGTATGACGATGCTCGCGAGCGGAGCGGAGCCGATGCCCAGCGCGAAGGGCGCGAACGGCGCCTCCGCCGGCAGATACAGGTCCACCGAAGCGGCCTGCGGCGCTCGCTGGAACTGGCGCCGCACCCGATCCAGGGTAGGGCGCCAGCCGCGCGTGCGCACGCTGGTGATGCCGCGACGGATCAGGCTGAGCGCGCGCTGCCACTTCAATCGCACGTCCGCCAACAGGATCGACACGCGCTGCAACTCCAGCTGAGTGATGGGGCCACCGCAATGCCGCGGCGTTGACGCCTGCGCTAGACTCGCCCGAATCCTCATTGTCGCATCCCCGTGCCCCGCTACGACCACGACGAGCCCGCAGACGACCACCAGGATCACGAGGGCGCGCCGGCGTGGCGGCGCTGGCTGTTCACCGCGGCGCTGGCGGCGCTGGGCCTGGGGCTGGGCTTCCTGATTCCGTACATGGCGTACCTGAACCACCAGGTGACGCAGCGCTTCGGCGCATTGCAGTGGCAGATTCCGACGCGCGTCTACGCCCGCCCGCTGCAGCTGGCGCCGGGCCTGGCGATGGACGCCAAGACGCTCAAGACCGAACTCGGTGCCGCGTCCTACCGGGAGGACGGCGGCGAGCGCCCCGGCACCTACGTCCAGGACGGCGGCAGCTTCACCATCGCCAGCCGCGGTTTCATCGACGTCGACGGCAAGGTGGCGCCGCGTCGGCTGCAGGTCACGCTGTCCAACGGGCGGGTGGCCAGCGTGCGCGACCTGACCCGCAAGCGGACGCTGGAGTCGGCCCGGCTGGATCCGGCCCGCATCGCCACGCTGTACGGGCAGAAGCAGGAAGAGCGCCGGCTGGTGCGCCTGGAAGAAGTGCCCGAACTGCTGGTGACCGGGCTGCAGGCGGTGGAGGATCGCGACTTCAGCCGCCACCACGGCGTCGACTTCAGCGGCATCGCGCGCGCGCTGTGGATCACGCTGAAATCCGGAGGCAAGACCCGCCAGGGCGCCAGCACCCTGACCCAGCAGCTGGCGCGCAGCGGCCTGCTGGGCATCGGCCGCGAGGTGACTCCCTCCCGGAAGTTCAACGAGATCCTGTTCGCCCTGATCCTGGAGGCGCGCTACGACAAGCGCACCCTGCTGGAGGCGTACTTGAACCAGGTGTACATGGGCCAGCGCGGCAGCCAGGCCATCCACGGAGTCGCCGCGGCGTCCGAATTCTGGTTCGGGCGCGAGCTCGACGCGCTCACCACCGAGCAGGTCGCGCTGCTGATCGGCATCGTCAAGGGCCCGTCCAGCTACGATCCGCGCCGCAATCCGCAGCGCGCCAAGGAGCGCCGCGACTACGCCCTGGCCAAGCTGCACGAGACCGGGCTGATCGACGATGCCGAGCACAGGCGCGCCGTCGCCGCGCCGCTCGGCGTGACCAAGACTCCCGGTCTGGCCGCCAACCGCTTTCCGGCCTACGTCGACCTCGTGCGCCGCCAGCTGGCCAGCGACTACCCCGAGAGCGCGCTGCAGGGCGCCGGGCTCACCGTGCTGACCGGCATGTCGCCCTCCGCCCAGGCCTATGCCGAGGGTGCGGTCGCGCGCACGATGAACGCGCTGGACAAGAAGAGGCGCGCGCCGCTCGAGGTCGGCCTGGTGCTGACCGACGCCCACGACGGCGACGTGCTGGCGGTGGTCGGCGGGCGCCATGTCTCGCAGCCGGGCTTCAACCGCGCGGTGGAGGCGCAGCGGCCGGTGGGTTCGCTGTTGAAGCCCTTCGTCTATCTGCTGGCGCTGGCGCAGCCGGACACCTACTCGCTGGCCAGCTATGTCGACGCCTCTCCGGTGACCGTGCAGCTGGGCAGGGGCAAGCGCTGGACGCCCGGCAACTCGGACAACCGCAGCCACGGCAGCGTGCGCCTCATCGATGCGCTGGCGCAGTCGTACAACCAGGCGACGGTGCGGGTCGGCATGAAGGTCGATCCGCAGCGCCTGGCGGGCCTGATCCGCGTGCTCGCGGGGATCGAGGCGGAGGCCAATCCCGCGTTGATCCTGGGGGCGACCGATCAGAGCCCGTACGCGATGGCGCAGCTGTACCAGTTTCTCGCTTCCGGCGGAGAGATCCAGCCGCTGCACGCGGTGCGCGGCGTGCTGGCGCCGGACGGCAGGCTGCTCAAGCGCTACGACGCCACTCCGGCCGCGGCCCAGGAAGGCGACTCGATCGCCGCGCGCCTGATCGGCATCGCCCTGCAGCAGGTGGTCAGCGGCGGCACCGCGCGCCAGCTGCTGGGCGACGGCCTGGGCCGCCTGCAGTCCGCGGGCAAGACCGGCACCAGCAACGACGGGCGCGACAGCTGGTACGCCGGCTACACCGGCGACCATCTGGCCGTGGTGTGGATGGGCAACGACCGGAACCAGCAGACCGGGCTGTACGGGTCCACCGGCGCGATGCGGGTGTGGTCGGGCATCTTTTCGCAGCTGCCGAGCACGCCGCTGAAGGTCGCCGGCAAGGGCTTGGACTGGCAGTGGGTGGTGGGCAACAACGCCACCGATCCCAGCTGCCCCGGCGCGCGCCAGCTGCCTTTCGTGGCCGGGTTCGCGCCGCCCTACAGCCCGTGCGTGGTCGAGCCGGCGCTCGATCAGCCCGACGAAGGCGGCGGCTGGCGCAGCTGGTTCGGCCTGGACCGCGAGCCGGAATCCGCGCCCGAACCCGCCGAACCCGCCCCTACGCCCTGAACCTGCCCATGAAGCACGCATTTCCCATCGGCGTCGTCTTGGTCCTGGCCCTAGGAGGCTGCGCCTCCCGGGGCGACGGCGGCGCGGCTGGCGCGCCTATGGTGCCGCCGATCGCGCCCGAGCAGCGGCTGCTCGCGGTGCGGTCGGCGGCGGGCGATATCGAGAAGGAGCTCTCGGTACAGCCGCTGCGCGATCCGCAAGTGGAGGACCTGCGGCAGCGGTCGGCCGCCGCCATCGCCGCCCGCGACTATAGATCGGCCGCCGACGCGCTCAACCAGGCGCTGCTGATCGTGGCCGAGGATCCCGGCATCCTGCAGGAGCGCGCCGAGGTGGCCCTGCTGCAGTCGGAGTTCGAACGCGCCGAAACCCTGGCCCAGCGCGCCTATGCGAGCGGCGCCCAGGTAGGCCCGCTGTGCCGCCGCCACTGGGCCACGATCGAGCAGTCGCGCCTGGCGCGGGGGCGGACGGACGATGCGGCGTCGGCACGCGCGCAGATCGGCGCCTGCACCGTGCCCGGCTTCGAACGGATGTAGCGATGTCGCGACTCGCCCAGGCCAGCCGCGAGGCGCTCGGCGAAGGCGGCGCACTCGCCGGCCAGCTGGAGAATTTCGTCCCGCGCCAGGCGCAGCAGCGCCTTTCGACCGCGATCGCCGAGGCCTTCGAAGGGCGCGAAGTGCTGCTGGCCGAAGCCGGCACCGGCACCGGCAAGACCTTCGCCTACCTGGTGCCGGCGCTGCTGTCGGGGATGAAGACCATCATCTCCACCGGCACTCGCGCGCTGCAGGACCAGCTCTACCACCGCGACCTGCCGCGGGTGCGCGACGCGCTGGGCATGGGCCTGAAATCGGCGCTGCTCAAGGGGCGCGCCAACTACCTGTGCCGGTACCGGCTGCAGCAGGCCAAGGGCGAACCGCAGCTCTCGAAGGGCGTGTACGCCGCGCGCGAGCAGGT
>DATHAV010000495.1:0-3331 GCA_035296505.1 Pseudoxanthomonas sp. | reverse complement strand
GCCCTGGGCCCACTACGTGACCATGACCGTGCTGCGCGAAGGCGAGGACAGCGAAGGCTTGAGAGATGCCCTGGCGCTCGCCGACGGGCTTTTGGACGAGCTGACCGAGGCGCAGCGCCAGATCATCGGCAAGCCTTGGCTGCAGGCGTGGCGGCCGTCGCTGCAGAAGGTGTTCGCCAGCGTCGGCATGAATCCGGATGCGGCCGGTTCCGCGGTCGATGCCCTGCACGACACTCTGCAGGCGGTCGCCGTCTCGCGCCCCGACCTGGAGAAGGCGCTGCCGGCGCTGCCGCAGGTGGTGCTGCCGAAGACCGAGACGGACCCCACGCCGATCCAGCTGGTCGGCGGCACCGACACCATGGATTTCGACACCGCCGATGCGGACTACTTCCGTGGCCTGCAGATCGGCACCTGGCTGGATTTCATCGACAAGGACAACAAGGTGCAGGCGGGCAAGCTGTCGTGGGTCAGCCCGATCTCCTCGCGCCTGCTGTTCGTCAACCGCCGCGGCGTGCGCTTCTGCGTGGCTTCGCCGGAGGAACTGGCGGTGATGGTGCGCATGGGGCGGCTGCGCACGCACCAGGAGGAGGACGCGTTCGACGCCGCCATGCAGGGCGTGATCCAGCGCCTGGAGCCGGTCGCTGGCGCTTGAAGCCTGCCGCGGGCCGGGGCTTTGCTAGCATCGGCCCTTGCATCCAAGGCGGGGACGGAACACATGGCGGTCGAAGTGCTGGTGTTGAGGGAGTCGGCTCAGGGCGAGCGGCGCGTGGCCGCCACGCCCGAGACCGTCAAGAAGCTGACCGCCGCCGGCGCCCGGGTCCATGTCGAAAGCGGCGCCGGGCTGGCCGCGGGTTTCCCGGACCATGCGTACGTCGATGCGGGCGCACGGATCGCGGCCGCCGATGCGCCGTCCCTCGCCGAACTGGTGCTTTGCGTCCAGGCGCCGGCTCCTTCCGCCATCGCGCAGCTCCGGCCGCAGGCCGCCTTGGTCGGAATGCTGCAGCCGCAGGCCGACGAAGCGCGCGCCCGGGCGCTGCGCGAGCGGGGAATCGTGGCCTTCCCGTTGGAGAGGCTGCCCCGCACCACGCGTGCGCAGGCGATGGACGTGCTCAGTTCGCAGGCCGGCATGGCGGGCTACAAGGCGGTGCTGATCGCCGCGCAGCTGGCGCCGCGGTTCTTCCCGATGCTGACCACCGCCGCCGGCACCATCCGTCCCTCCAAGGTGCTGGTCGTCGGCGCCGGCGTGGCCGGCCTGCAGGCCGTCGCCACGGCCAGGCGCCTCGGCGCGCAGGTCGAAGGCTTCGACGTGAGGCCGGAGACGCGCGAACAGATCGAATCCCTGGGCGGCAAGTTCCTGGACCTGGGCGTCAGCGCGGCGGGCGAGGGCGGCTACGCCCGGCAGCTCACCGACCAAGAGCGCGCCGAGCAGCAGCGGCGCCTGGCCGAGCACCTCAAGGGCATCGACGTGATCGTGTGCACGGCGGCGGTTCCGGGCCGCCCCGCGCCCAAGATCGTCAGCGCCGCCATGGTCGAGGGCATGAAGCCGGGCAGCGTGATCGTCGACCTGGCGGCGGAAACCGGGGGCAACTGCGAGGCCACGCGGCCTGGCGAGACTTTCGAACGCGGCGGTGTCACCGTGGCCGGGCCGCTCAACCTCGCGTCGATGGGCGCGGTCCACGCCAGCGAGATGTACGCGCGCAACGTGCTGAACTTCGTGTCGCTGTTCGTCAAGGGCGGGGTCCTGCAGTTCGACTGGGACGATGAACTGCTGGCGCGCACGGTGTGGCCGGAACGTCCCGCCGGCAATGCCAGCGCGCAGCCCGGCTGAGGCGCCGTCCTAAGTTCCTTCGGCGACGCCTGTCGAGCGGGGCGACCCGCTGGTCGAGGGTGCTGACGCCGGCAGCTGCTGTTCGTATGCGGCCTGCGGTACTCGGCCGCGCCGCGGCCCGTTGCCGTCGCACGATCTACGGCTTCGCAGTGCTAGTCGGCGGTGCTGTCGGCTTCGAGTTCATCCTCGACCCGTTGAACTTGATGCTGCCGATGCTCTCGCACGCTGTTGGTGAACTGGATGCTGCTGTCCTCTTCCGACTCATGGCAGCTTCCAATGACATAAATTATTAGGGCCAATAGCAATGAATAAAGCAAAAGAAAGAATATCAGCCATAAAGACAATCTTGGTGATAATGCCGATTGTTTTTGCGATACTTATGATTCGGATAGCATTTGTCTATTTTGAAAATTCATGTTTAGATCTTAAGGTTGATGCACGACAGTATTTTCTTTGGCTGACAAGTGGAACCATAATTTTCATAATCTACCCAATGTTTTCAAAAATAACTTTGAGCCGATGGATTTCGAAAAAAATACTTTGGAATGCGATTGTGGATATTCCTAAAATCAGAAGAACTGACTGGTTGTTTTTTTATTCTGCTTCATTTGACGGGAATGTCGTTATTGTTTTGGATGTTTTCCGACATTCAAAATCATGTAAAATCCACAAATTTTTATAGAAAGTTTCGACAAGGATTGGCGCGGACAGCCTGTTTTTCCAGTTATGCTAACGTTTATGGTAGTGCCATTGATAGCTTTTTCGATGATATATTTATTTGCTGAAAGGCTTATGTATGGCTCATTTAATGATCCTAAATTCGAGGATAATAAGAGAGACAACAATTTTAGACAGAAAAGAAAAGTATATTTCAGCTTTGTTCTGTCAACACTAATAACCATAATGTTTTGTTATAATCTAAAAGTGGTACTTATGATTTGATAACTGACCGATGCCACTACCGCTGACAAGGGTTTTGCCCCGGGCGTATTGGAGTGCAAAATTTGAGACGGCATCAAGCATTATTATAGTAATGCCGCTGGACATGCCGCATGCCGCAATATAGGTTTTGACGGTGTAATAGGCAGGCTGCTGTGCGGCTATGCGATGGTGGGCATCGTGTGCGCCAGCGCTGGCTGCGCGGCGTACGCACCTTGCGAGCGATGGCCCGCTCGTTTCAGGGGCCTGATCGCGGGTGCGATAAGGTAAGGCGTTTTTCCACCTCCAGCCCAGCCTCGCGCTGTTCATTGTGCAGTGTCCGCATGCGGCAATCGAGTGCATCGTCCGCCCGCTTCATTGGAAATCTTCTGGTGCTTTTGCGGTGCTTGGCGCGGGAAAAGGCGGATCTCGACCGCGCTCTTAGAGCAGCGCATAACGCGGCAGTGTCCTTACTTCCGGTCCTCCAGCATCCGCAGGGTAAGCGACTCGCGCTGCCGCGCCGGCAGCCTGCGCAGCGCGCCCGCATCCACACGCAGTGGCGCCGTTCGACCACGATGCCACGGG
>DATHAV010000494.1:0-11621 GCA_035296505.1 Pseudoxanthomonas sp. | reverse complement strand
ATACGCGTATCGTCATCGACCAGCCCCCGCCCCCGACCTTGATGGCGGGAAGTCGCTCGTCCTGTTGCCGCCGAGCGCATCCGATCGGCACTGGTACTGCGGAGGCCTCTGCGGGTCATGCAGCACTAGGATGCCGCTATCGTTTCCGATGATTGAGATCGCCTGACGGCACATGCGGCCAGGGCGCATAGCGTCGGACCGCGGACCGGCTCAATCCCGCGGCGGTGGCGGCGCCAGCACGCTGCGGTCGCCGTTATGCTCGGGCGCGGTGACGATGCCGGCCGCTTCCATCGCCTCGATCAGCCGCGCGGCGCGGTTGTAGCCGATCTTCAGCCGCCGCTGCACGCCGGAAATCGAGGCACGGCGCGTGTCGGTGACGATGCGGACCGCCTCGTCGTACAGCGGGTCGCCCTCCGGGTCGCCCGCGTTGGCCGATTCCGGCAGGCCGGTGGCGCCGACCACCGTGCCGTCGCCCATCGTCTGCACTTCCTCCAGCACGCCGGGAATGTACTCGGCGCGGCCGCTGGCCTTGAGGTGCTCGACCACCCGGTGCACCTCCTCGTCGCTGACGAACGCGCCGTGGATGCGCTCGGGCATCGCGGTACCGGGCGGCAGGTACAGCATGTCGCCGTGGCCCAGCAGCGTCTCCGCGCCGGACTGGTCCAGGATCGTGCGCGAGTCGATCTTGCTCGACACCTGGAACGCGATGCGGGTGGGAATGTTGGCCTTGATCAGGCCGGTGATGACATCCACCGACGGGCGCTGGGTGGCCAGGATCAGGTGCATGCCCGCGGCGCGCGATTTCTGCGCGAGGCGGGCGATCAGCTCCTCCACCTTCTTGCCGACGATCATCATCATGTCGGCGAATTCGTCGATGAACACCACGATGTACGGCAGCGGCTCGAGCAGCGGCGCGATCTCGCCCGAGTCGGGATTGGGCTTGAACAGCGGGTCGCTCATCGGCTGCCCGGCGTCCTGCGCGTCCTTGACCTTCTTGTTGAAGCCGCCCAGGTTGCGCACGCCCACCGCGCTCATCAGCTTGTAGCGGCGCTCCATCTCGCCCACGCACCAGCGCAGGCCATTGGCCGCCTCCTTCATGTCGGTGACCACCGGCGCCACCAGATGCGGGATGCCCTCGTACACCGAGAGCTCCAGCATCTTAGGGTCGATCATCAGCATCCGCAGTTCCTTGGCGGACGCCTTGTACAGCAGGCTCAAGACCATGGCGTTGACCGCCACCGACTTGCCCGAGCCGGTGGTGCCGGCGACCAGCAGGTGCGGCATGCGCGCCAGATCGGCCACTGTCGGGCGGCCGGCGATGTCCTTGCCGAGCGCCAGGGTCAGCGGGCTGGCCGACTTGTCGTACTCCTTGGAACGCAGCAGCTCGCTGAGGAATATCATCTCGCGGCCGGTGTTGGGGATCTCCAGTCCGATCACCGACTTGCCCGGGATCACGTCGACCACGCGCACCGCCTTGACGCTGAGGCCGCGGGCGATGTCCTTGTCCAGCGAATTGACCTGGCTGACCTTGACCCCCGGCGCCGGCTCCATTTCGAAGCGGGTGATCACCGGGCCGGGATAGGCCCCGACCACCTGCACGTCGATGCGGAAATCCTTGAGCTTGAACTCGATCTGGCGCGACAGCGTTTCGAGCGTCTCTTCCGAATAGCCCTTGGTCTGCGGCTTGGGGTCGTCGAGCAGCGAAAGCGGCGGCACCCCGGGCTCGTTGCCGCCGGTGCCGTGGAACAGCGGAATCTGCTGCTCGCGCTTGGCCCGCTCGCTCTTCTCGATGACAGGCGCAGGCGGCGGCTCGATGTGCACCGGCTCGCGTCGCGCGCGCTTGACCGCGTCGTCCTTGCGAACCTCCTCGCGCTCCTCACGGTAGGCGCGGGCCTGCTGCTGCTCGGCCGCCTTGCCGAGCAGGCGTCTGGCCGCGTCGGGCAGCGCCAGGGCCCAGCCGCCGATGCGCTCCATGACGGCGAACCAGGACAGGCCGGTGGCCAGCGTCACCGACACCAGGAACAGGGCCAGCAAGAACAGGCTGCCGCCCAGGCTGCCGAACAGCGAGTTCAAGGAGCCACCCACCAGCCGACCCAGAATTCCGCCAGCGCCTGCGGAAAAATCCGGCGCTGGTATGCCGCGCATGAACAGCAGTCCGGTCGCGGAAATAAGAAACGCGACCATCCCGACGAGACGTAGCGCCGGACCGAGGTCGGCCTCGCCGTCGCCGTCGGTATCCATGCCGAACAGCGCGATCCATGCGATAACGCCCAGGATCACCGGCAGCAGGAATGCGACGTAGCCGCATAGATACAGCAGCACATCGGCCAGCCGTGCGCCGACCTGGCCGCCGAGGTTCTGAATGGGCGCGGTGAGGCTCCCGGACTTCGACCATCCCGGGTCATCCGGCGAATAAGTGAAAAGACAGGCGAGCAGATAAAGCAGCAGCGGCGCGATGGCGATCAGCGCCAGATCGCGCCACAGGCGCTGGTGCCCCACCTTGGAGGCGGCGATCTGCTTACGGGCGGCCGAGTTGGCAGCCTTGGCCTGGGGATTTTCCGGAAGCTGTTTTGCCACCCTGGGACCGAACCTTAGAAGTGCTGCATTAGTCGTTGATAATAAACGATGCCGAAAGGTGTTTCAGCAGCTTCTCAGCCTGCGCTCTGCCTCGGGCCCTAGCGGGCGACACGATCAGCGCCGCCCCTTTCGAAAGTCGCCTGATCTGCAGCAATCGCCACGATGCTTAGGCTTTGCACTGAATCGGGGCGAAGATGCCCAAGGACTCGTAGTGCATTCGGGCATTCCATCCATCCGCCTTGATTCCACCGCCCGCGGCCATCACTCTATCCCGCTGCGGCGGGTTTTGATCGACAGTCCACTGCGCGCCCCTACCCTCTTTTCGAGTATACATGAGCACTTCCAAGCACTGCCGCCTGTTGATCCTGGGCTCGGGCCCGGCCGGCTGGACCGCCGCCGTCTATGCCGCTCGCGCCAATCTCAGGCCGGTTCTGGTGACCGGACTGCAGCAAGGCGGACAGCTGATGACCACCACCGAGGTGGACAACTGGCCTGGGGATCCCCATGGCCTGATGGGGCCGGACCTGATGACGCGGATGCAGGCGCATGCCGAGCGCTTCGACACCGAGGTGATCTTCGACCATATCCACAGCGTCGACCTGGCCCAGCGCCCGTTCAAGCTGATCAGCGACAACGGGGGGTACACCGCCGACGCGCTGATCGTGGCCACCGGGGCCACCGCCAAATACCTGGGACTGGAGTCGGAGGAAGCGTTCAAGGGCCGGGGCGTGTCCGCCTGCGCGACCTGCGACGGCTTCTTCTACCGCGACCAGGACGTGGTCGTGGTCGGCGGCGGCAACACTGCGGTGGAAGAGGCGCTGTACCTGTCCAATATCGCCCGCAAGGTCTACCTGGTGCATCGCCGCGACACCCTGCGCGCCGAGAAGATCATGCAGGACAAGCTGTTCGCCAAGGTCCAGGCCGGCAAGATCGAACCGGTCTGGCACCACGCGGTGGACGAGGTCCTGGGCAACGAAGCCGGCGTCACCGGGGTGCGGGTCAAGTCGGTCCTCGATGGCGGCACGCGCGAGCTGACGGTGCATGGGCTGTTCGTGGCCATCGGCCATACTCCGAACACCAGCCTGTTCGAAGGCCAGCTGGGCATGAACAACGGCTACCTGACGATCAAGTCGGGCCTGGAGGGCAACGCCACCCAGACCACCGTGCCCGGTGTGTACGCGGCCGGCGATGTGGCCGACCAGCACTACCGGCAGGCCATCACCTCGGCCGGCTTCGGCTGCATGGCCGCGCTGGATGCGGAAAAGTTCCTGGACAAGGACGGCTGATCCGGAGCAGGCACCTTTCACACATATGGACAAGCTGCTCATCAAGCAGCTGCTGTTCTACGGCAGCTGGCTGGTGTGGCCGTTCATGGCCTGGCTGGCTTGGCGGTTGCGCGCACGACGCGGGCGCGGGCTGGTCGCCGTACTGCTGGCGGGATGCGCGCTGTTTGCGTGGGCGCGTTTCGTCGAACCGCAGCGCATCCGCGTACAGGAGACGGTGCTCGCGGGCACCGGCGGGCAGGCGCGACTGGTGCTAATCAGCGACATCCACCTAGGCGCGTACAAGGACAGCGCTTACCTGCGCCGGCTGGTAGGCCGGATCAACTCGCTGCAGGCCGATGCGGTGATGATCGCCGGCATCGATGCCGAGCTGCGCGCCGCGCTGGCCACGCACAGGATCCACGTAATCGAAGGCGAGAAGGTGACGCTGCGCGGCTTCCGGGTTGCCGGACTGGGCGATCGCTGGGCGAACAGGGACGACACCGGCTTCCTATCGGCCGCGCCCTCGCAGGTACCCGTCCTCGTGCTGACCCACAATCCCGACAGCGCGATCGACCTGGGTCCGGACATGGCGGCACTGGTGCTGGCAGGCCACACGCACGGAGGACAGATACGTATTCCGTGGCTGTACAAGCATGTGATTCCCAGCCAGCACGGCTCCGACCGTGGCGAGCAGTTCCTGGCGACGCCACGCGGACGCGTCCGTGTCTACACCACAGTCGGCACGGGCGAAATCGGCTTGCCGATGCGGTTGTTCAACCCGCCCACCATCGACGTGCTGGATCTGCGTCCGTAGCATCGTCGCCGATGGTCGATATCCGTTTCCTCTCCTCGCTCACCGATGTGCCCCCGCCTGCCTGGGACGCGCTGCACGACGGGAGCAATCCCTTCGTGTCCCACGCCCTCCTGCACGGCCTGGAAATCCATGGCTGCCTGCGCGAGGACTGGGGATGGAGGCCACACCACGCCACGCTCTGGGACGGAGACCGGCTGGTCGGCGCCGCGCCGGGCTACCTCAAGGACAACTCGCACGGCGAATTCGTGTTCGACCACGCCTGGGCCCATGCGTACGCACAGCATGGGTTGGACTACTACCCCAAGTGGCTGGGCGGCGTGCCCTATTCACCGGTGACCGGCCCGCGCCTGCTGGCACGCGACGGCGATGCTCCACCGGCCCTGTTGGCCGCGATCCGGGATGAAGCGCGGCGGCTCGACCTCTCGTCGGCCCACATCAACTTCCCGACGCCCGCCGAGGACGCGTGCTTTCCGCAGACATGGCTGCCCCGCATCGACGTGCAGTACCACTGGCGCAACCCAGGGCACTGGCGCGACTTCGATGGCTTCCTCGCCGACTTCGACCACAAGCACCGCAAGAACATCCGCCAGGAGCGGGCCAAGGTACAGCGCGCCGGCGTGACCTTCCGTACCGTGCGTGGCGATGAGGCCAGCGACGCCGACCTGCAGGCGATGTTCGGCTTCTATCTGCAGACCTTCCACGACTACGGCAATCCCCCCGCGCTGACGCTGGCGTTCCTGCGGCATCTGGCCACCGCCATGCCGCGCAGCCTGGTGATGTTCCTGGCTGATCACGATGGCCGCACAGTGGCAGGCGCGCTGTGCCTGCGCGGCGGCGACACGTTGTACGGCCGCTATTGGGGCGCGGTGTCGGCCCTGCCGGGACTGCACTTCGAGACCTGCTATTACCAGGGCATCGACTACTGCCTGCGCGAAGGCCTGCGGGTGTTCGAACCCGGCGCACAGGGTGAGCACAAGATCGCCCGCGGCTTCCTACCGACCTTCGTGCACTCGCGCCACTGGATCGCCCACCCGGACGTCGCGGCCGCCCTGGCCCGCTGGTGCGGCGAGGACGCCCTGGCCGTGCGCCGCTATGCGCTCACCCTGCAGGCGCATACGCCGTTCAAGCAACGCGGCTAACCTGGCGCCGGAACGCTACCTATAATCGCCGCATGTCCCAACGGCCGTTCGCCCTGCCTTCGGATCCCCACGCGCCCTTCCCGCCCGCCGACAGCGCAATGCGCGATCCCAACGGACTGCTGGCGATCGGCGGCGACCTATCGCCGCCGCGCCTGGTCAATGCGTATCGGCACGGGATTTTTCCATGGTTCTCGCGGGGCCAGCCACTGCTGTGGTGGTCGCCGGATCCACGCATGGTGTTCCGCACCGACCGCGTGCGCCTGTCCTCGCGCTTCCGCCGCGAATTGAAGCAGAGCCACTGGTTGGTACGCGCGGACACGGCCTTCGACGACGTAATCACCGCTTGCGCGCGTTCGAGGCCGGGCCAGAGCGGCACCTGGATCACATCGGGCATGCGTCAGGCCTACATCGACCTGCACCGCCAGGGACATGCGCATTCGGTGGAAGTCTTCGACGGCGATGCGCTGGTGGGCGGCATCTACGGCGTGGCGATCGGCTGCATGTTCTTCGGCGAGAGCATGTTCAGTGGCCACTCCGGCGGCTCCAAGGTCGCCCTCGCCGCACTGGCGGCGCGCCTGCGGGGCTGGGGCTGGCCGCTGATCGACGCGCAGGTGGAAAATCCGCACCTGCACTCCCTCGGCGGGTGGCTGATGCCCCGTGCAACCTTCCTGGAGCAGATCGCCGGCCTGGTGGACCAGCCGTCGGCGAAAGGTGTCTGGACACAACGATTCGGCGTACTGCACGCCGCCTTCCTGTCGCAACCCTTGGCGCCATAACGTAATTTTTGCACTAGGCGCATGGCTGGCGTACAATGCACGGCTTCGTGGCACCCGCCATCCCCCGGCACAGCACAGGATTACATGTCGAAAGACGATTCCATTGAATTCGAGGGTACCGTCGCCGAGACGCTGCCCAACACCATGTTCAGGGTAAAGCTGGAAAACGGACACGAGATCATCGCCCATATTTCGGGGCGCATGCGCAAGAACTACATCCGCATCCTCACCGGGGACAAGGTCAAGGTCGAGATGACCCCTTACGACCTGAGCAAGGGACGCATCACTTACCGGATGAAGTGAATTACCGGATGAGGTGGATGGATCGGTGAATCCAAGGGCGGCGCAAGCCGCCTTTTTGTTTGCTTCACCCTGCGTTGCCCTCGGGCATTCGCCGTCACGTGGAAAGCGCGGCCGCGCCGGATGCGCGCAAGCGCAAAAAGGTTGCAGCGAATCGGCCCACCATGACGCAGGTCATGAGTACCTTTGTCAGATTCGGCCGCTTGCGGGTATCGCTACCTTGCGCATGCCCACTTGCGGGCATCGACTCAAGGCTGACATGAACACCTCTATCCGCGGCGCGGCCGCACTGCTGTTTTGCGCCTACGCACCCTTCGCTGCCGCCAAGGACGCAGGAGAACCCATCACCGACTGCGTGACCATCGGCCAAAACCACCAGATCCTCCGTACCGGCGGCCCCCAGAGCGTCCTTCTCAAGGACGGCGACAGCCACTACCGCGTGGCGCTGCACAACACCTGTGATTCATTGGCCATCGCATCGCGCATAGAAATCGCCACCGAGGGCCGGGCCAATCGCCTTTGCCCGACCGGCAGCGTGCTCGAGACGAACCGCGATAGCTGCCGAGTGAGCAAGGTCACGACCATCTCTGCCGAAGAGTTCGCCACCAAGCAGCGCAGAACCCGTCGCTGAGCATCGAAGTGAGCCCATGACGAAAACCTTTGGGTTCCAGCCGAGGCGCGCTTAGCGAACCATCCTTAGAGGACCGAGCGCCGCCGAGGCGGCGCCGAGTCGCGTCCCTTCACTGGCGTCGAGCACTCAGACCGTGGCTGGCAGCAGCCGCTCCGGTTCGGCCTGTACGTCGACTACCAGCCCACCGTCCCTGGCGTCGATACTGACGCGTCCGCCGCCGACCAGCTTGCCGAACAGCAGTTCGTCGGCCAAGGGACGCTTGATCTTGTCCTGGATGACCCGCGCCATCGGGCGCGCTCCCATGAGCGGGTCGAAACCGTGCTGCGCCAGCCAGTCGCGGGCGGCGGGCGTGCTGGACAGGCTGACGCGCTTTTCCTGGAGCAGCATTTCCAGCTCGATCAGGAATTTGTCGACCACTCTCAGGATGTGATCGAAAACCAGGCCCTGGAACTGCACCACCGCGTCGAGGCGATTGCGGAACTCGGGGGTGAAGCTCTTGCGGATCACTTCCATGGCGTCGGTCGAATGGTCCTGCTGGGTGAAGCCGATCGTGCGCCGCGCCGCCTGGGCCGCGCCCGCATTGGTCGTCATCACCAGGATCACGTTCTTGAAATTGGCCTCGCGCCCATTGGTGTCGGTCAGGGCGCCTCGGTCCATGACCTGCAGCAGGATGTTGAAGATGTCCGGGTGGGCTTTTTCCACCTCGTCCAGCAGCAGGACGCAGTGCGGGGTCTTGACGATCTTCTCGGTCAGCAGGCCGCCCTGGTCGAATCCAACGTAACCCGGGGGGGCGCCGATCAGGCGGCTCACCGAATGCGACTCCATGTATTCGCTCATGTCGAAGCGCACCAGCTCGATGCCGAGCTGCAGCGCCAACTGCTTGGTGACCTCGGTCTTGCCCACGCCGGTCGGGCCGGCGAACAGGAAGTTGCCGATCGGCTTGTCGGGGTTGCCCAGGCCACTGCGGGCCAGCTTGATCGCCGAGGCCAGTGTCTCGATCGCCGCATCCTGGCCGAAGATCACCATCTTCAGGTTGCGCTCCAGGTGCTGCAGCACGTCCTTGTCCGACGAAGACACCTGCTTGGCGGGGATCCGCGCCATCTTGGCCACGATGGTCTCGATCTCCTCGATGTCGATCAGCTCCTTGCGCACGCCTTCGGGGAGCAGGCGCTGGCGGGCCCCGGCCTCGTCGATGACGTCGATGGCCTTGTCGGGCAGCAGCCGGTCGCCGATGTGCTTGACCGACAGATCGACCGCGGCCTGCAGCGCATCGTCGGCATAAGTGACGCCGTGGTGGGCTTCGTACTTGGGCTTGAGGCCCTGCAGGATCTCGACGGTCTCGCCCACCGTGGGCTCGACGATGTCGATCTTCTGGAAGCGGCGGGCCAGGGCGCGGTCCTTCTCGAAGATGCCGCGGTATTCCTGGAACGTGGTCGAGCCGATGCAGCGCAGGTCGCCGGACGCCAGAGCGGGCTTGATCAGGTTGGAAGCGTCCATGGTGCCGCCGCTGGCCGAGCCGGCGCCGATGATGGTGTGGATCTCGTCGATGAACAGGATCGCGCCGTCGTGCTTCTTGATCGCGGTCAGCACGCCTTTCAGGCGCTTTTCGAAGTCGCCGCGGTACTTGGTGCCGGCCACCAGCGCGCCGAGGTCCAGCGCGAAGATGGTGGCGTCCAGCAGCACGTCGGGCACCTCGCCATCGACGATGCGCTTGGCCAGGCCTTCGGCCAGCGCGGTCTTGCCCACGCCGGCCTCGCCCACGTAGAGCGGGTTGTTCTTGCGCCGGCGGCACAGCACCTGGATCGTGCGTTCGACTTCGTCGGCGCGTCCGACCAGCGGGTCGATGCGGCCGCTGCGCGCCATCTCGTTGAGGTTGCTGGCAAATTCGGCCAGGGCGTCGCCCTTGCCCTCGCCTTCGGCGGCCTCGGCCTTGCCCTCGCCTTCCGGCGCGGCGCCCGAGTCGCCCTCGTCACCCTGCTTGGCGATACCGTGCGAAAGGTAGTTGACCACGTCCAGGCGGGTCACGTCCTGCTGGGTCAGGAAGTACACCGCGTGCGAATCCTTCTCGCCGAAGATCGCCACCAGCACGTTGGCGCCGGTGACCTCCTTCTTGCCGGACGACTGCACATGGTAGACCGCCCGCTGCAGCACGCGCTGGAAGCCCAGCGTGGGCTGGGTGTCGCGGCCGTCGTCGTCGCCCAGGCGGGAAACCGAGGTTTCGATGGCCTGTTCCAGGTCGTGCCGCAGCCGTGGCGTGTCGCCGCTGCAGGCTTTCAGCACCGCCTGGGCCGAGGCGTTGTCCAGCAGTGCGAGCAGCAGATGCTCCACCGTCATGAACTCGTGCCGCGCTTCGCGGGCGCGCTTGTAGCACTGGCCGATGGTCTGCTCGAGGTCTTTGCTGAACATGGAAACGCTCCCACTGCTGATGCCGAGAATATGAAGCCTTTGTGCCGGATTTCCACAACCCCGTCGGATTTCTATGTTCAGCCTGTGGAAGAAGTCCGGCGCGGCCGGCGCCGGTCTCTCCGATTCTTTCCTCTTGGACCCTCAGGCCCTTTCCATGGTGCAGAGCAACGGGTGCTGGCTCATGCGGGCGTAGTCGTTGACCTGGGAGACCTTGGATTCTGCGAGCTCGCGCGTGTACACGCCGCAGACGCCGCGGCCCCGGGTATGGACGTGCAGCATCACCTGGGTCGCCTTCTCGATATCCATGGCGAAGAACTGCTGCAGCACCAGGACCACGAAATCCATGGGCGTGTAGTCGTCGTTCAACAGCAGGACCTGGTACAGCGGGGGACGCGCGGTCTCCGGCTTGCTGGTTTCCACCAGCGCGCCATGGCCGCGTTCGTTTTCTTGGTTATGGGGCATGGCTTGATTATACGGAGTGGCGTCTGCGGATTGGACGGACCGCGCCAGTGCCCGCACAATTCGCGGATGCACCCAGTTACGAAACAGCCAAGGGCGCGGCGGTCGCCGCCATGACCTACCGCGAGGGCCGCTTCTGGCAGCCGGACGTCACCGTGGCCACCGTCGTCGTGCGCGACGGGCGTTTGTTGCTGGTGGAGGAAATGGTGGCGAGTCGCGCCGTGTTCAACCAGCCGGCCGGGCACCTGGAGCCCGACGAGAGCCTGCAGCAGGCGGCGCTGCGCGAAACGCTTGAAGAGACGGGCTATCGCGTACAGCTGGGCGCCTTCATCGGCGCCTATCAGTGGAAGGCCGAAAGCGGACGCCACTACCTTCGCTTCGCGTTCGCGGCCGAGGCGGTCGATCACGATCCGCAGCGCCCGCTCGACCAGGGCATCGTGCGGGCGCTCTGGATGACGCCGACGGAGCTGCAGCAGGCACGCGACCGGCATCGCAGCCCGTTGGTATGGCAGGTCGTCTCCGACTACCTCGGCGGCCGCAGGTCGCCGCTGTCGATGCTGCAGCAGATCGCATGAAGGCGCCACGGGTCATCGTCGGCATGTCCGGCGGCGTGGATTCGTCCGTCGCTGCGCTGAAACTGGTGCGCGAGGGCGAGGCGGTGGCGGGCCTGTTCATGCAGAACTGGGCCGACGATGGCGATGCAAGGGCCAACGCGAGCGACGCCGAGGGCGGCAAGCCGGACGCCGGCGGCGGCTGCCGCGCCGAGGAAGACCGCCGCGACGCGGTCGCGGTGTGCGGGCGACTTGGAATCCCGTTCCACTTCCGCGATTTTTCGGCCGAGTACTGGGACGGCGTGTTCTCCCGTTTCATCGCGGAGTACGCCGCCGGCCGCACGCCCAATCCGGACGTACTCTGCAACCGCGAGGTCAAGTTCAAGCATTTTCTTGATGCCGCACGGGAGCTGGGCGCGGAGAAGATCGCGACCGGCCACTACGCACGCGTGGTCCGGATGCAGGGTGGCTGGAAACTCCTGCGCGCGCTCGACCGCGGCAAGGACCAGAGCTACTTCCTGCATCAGCTGAGCCAGGCACAGCTCTCGGCGACACTGTTTCCGGTAGGCGAGCTGCACAAGACGGACCTCCGCGCGATGGCGCGCGCGGCCGGCCTGCCGACTCACGCCAAGAAGGATTCCACCGGCATCTGCTTCATCGGCGAGCGCGATTTCCGCGAGTTCCTCGGCCGTTACCTGCCGGC
>DATHAV010000493.1:0-10234 GCA_035296505.1 Pseudoxanthomonas sp. | reverse complement strand
GATGCGATCAACCTGATGTTCGGAGGCGTGCTGCTGGTGGCGGCCATCGGATCGCTGCTGACAGGCTTCCAGCCGCGCGGCATGGTCCGCGCGATGGCCGCGACGGCGGCCGCCCAACTGCTCGCCGCCGCGCTCGGACTGGCCATCGGGCTGGCTGCGGGACCGGACGAGGGGCAGGGGCCGGGCCTTGCCTGGGAGACCTTCCTGACGGCGTGTTTTGCGCTGCCGTGGCTCGCCTCGGCGCAGTTGTTCCGCAAGGCGGCGCAGCGCCAGCCGAGCTTTTCGGGAAACGGCACGCCTGCCTGATGCCGCGGTTGCGTGCCCGAGGCCGCTAGCGCGTCGGCCAAGTGGTGGGGTGAAGGACGAAGGGGTGCGGTGCGCGGGTACCGCTGCACAGCGCCATGTACGCGGGCTCCTTAAGTGCCTGTCCCAGCGGACCCTCACGGTGGTGGAGGAGCCGATGAACTTCGCCAGCGAACGTATCGACCATAACCGGCGCTTTCCTCGGGATGAAGCAGTTCGACGTGGCCGCGATCGAGGCGGAAATGCGAGCGACACTTGCCGCCGCCGCGGCTACTTCGTCATCTCCAGCGGCGTCAGCAAGGCGCTGAGCAGGATCAGTGCGATCCACAGCCAGCGCCAGTGGCCCATGCCGCGCCAGGCGGCGCGCCACGGACTCATGCGGCCGCCGTCCGATCGGCCCTGCGCCTGCGGGCCGAGCGCAGCGCCTCGGCGGTGCGCAGCCCGTACAGGTAGACGCCGGTGAAGCACAGCGCGGTGAGGGCCGCGCCGAACAGGAACCACAGCACGCGCACCGGCCAGCCGCCGAAGGCGCCGAAGTGCAGGGGGTCGGCCATCTCGGCGATGCGCTGGTGAACGCTCATGTCGCGCCCGTCCTGCAGCTCCAGCACGCGGCGCTGGTGCAGGTCCACGCCGACGGCGTTGGCGCGGTCGCGCACCAGCCAGGCCTGCGCCTGGCCTTCGATCAGCAGTCCGCGTCCGTCGGCGCTGGGGCGCATGCCGCCGATCTCCAGCTGCGGCCACTGCCGGGCCACCTCCTGCACCGCCCAGCGTACGGACGCGGGATCGGCTGGCGCGCGTCCGTCCTTGTCCTGCGGCAGCGCGATGTCCGGCGGTGGCGTGGCGTCGCCGCCCAGCGACTCGACCAGATACCAGCCGCCGGTGGCCGCGATCAGGGCCACGAACCACAGGCTCCACACGCCGAGCAGGCGATGCACGTCGCCCCACAGGCGGCGCGGCCGTTCCGGCCGCGGCCGTGCGAAGAATCCGCGCCACCAGCGCTTGTAGATCACCAGGCTGGTCGCCAGCGACAGCAGCAGCGGCAGCGCCAGCGCCGCCACCAGCGGAACGCCGTACTTCACCGGCAGCATCAGGTGGCGGTGGGTGTTGCGCAGGAATCGGTGCGCGTTGAACCAGTGCGTGTCGCCGGTGACGCGCCCGGTATACGGATCGATCCACACATGGCGCAGCCGGCCCTGGTCGGTGCGCATCACCGCCTTGGCCGCGAAGCGCGAGGCGTGCGGCGCGGCGACCGACTGCAGCGTCCAGTCCGGGTACGCCTGCTGCGCCCCGGCGACGAGGCGCTCCCAGCCGACGCGCGTCTCCCGTGGCGTGACCCGCATCTCCTCGTGCAGCAGCCAGTCGATCTCCTGCGCCAGCACCGCCAGGGTGCCGGTCAGGCAGATGAAGCCCATCAGCACGGACAGCTTCAGGCCGACCCAGCTGTGGACGTCGAACCACAGCCGGCGCGAGTCCGCGGAGGCCCTGGCCGGAGGAGTCGCGACGCTGGCGGGCGCGGTCGCCATAGGCTAGAACGAGTACGCGGCCTGCAGGTACAGGCGTCGCGGTTCGCCGGGGAAGTGGCCGGTGCGCTCGAGGAAGCCGCTGGCCGCGTACACCTTGTCGAACAGGTTCTTGACGTTGGCCTGGAACTTCCATGCCCGCCACGTGGTTTGCCAGCTGAGGTCGTAGAGGGTGTAGGGCTTGACCGGCTGGCCGTCCAGGCTCAGGCGCTCGTCCACGTAGTCGGCGCCGAAGCCCAGCGCCGATCCGATCGCCGGAAAGTCGTAGCGCGTCCACAGCCCGAGCTTGTTCTGCGGGGCGTTGGCGAACCTGTCGCCGGAGGCGTTGGCGATGCCGCTGGTGCCGGCCTCGACCACGCGGGCGTCGTTGTAGGCGTAGGCCAGGTTGAGCACCCAGCGTTCGGTGAGGTCCGCCAGCACGTCCATTTCCATGCCTTCGCTGCGCACCAGGCCCAGCGCGGCCAGCTGGTTGATGCCGTTCACCACTTGCCCGGTGGCCTGCACGATGTTGCTGCGCTCGATCCGGTACGCCGCGGTATTGAGCGTGTAGCGCCCGTCGCCCAGCAGAGTCTTCAGGCCGACTTCCCACTGCCGGCTCTGCTCGGGGTCGAACGGGCCGCCGGCGGCCGGATTCTGGCTGCCGCTGGACTGCGGGTTGAAGCCGCTGGCCATGCTGGCGTAAGCGTTGAGTCCTTCGCGCAGCACCAATGTGCTGCCCAGCCGCCAGCTGAGGTCCTCGCCGTCGATCCGGGTCCGGCCGATGCGGTTCTCGTCCTCGAAGCCGTCCCAGCGCATGCCCGCCAGCACATGCCAGCGCGGGCTCAGTTGGATCTCGTCCTGCAGGTAGCCGCCGTAGCGCGTGGCGCGGGTGCGGGTGCGGGTGAAGGGCAGGCGGTCCAGGCCGTAGTCGCGGTACGAGGTGAGGCCGTACACAGGGTCGAACAGGCCGATGCCCGGCACCCGGCCCGCGTTGCGCGGCAGGTTGGCGCTGTTGGCGGTCTGCCCGCGGAAGTCGGCGTCGGAGCGGTAGTAGTCGGCGCCGAACAGGAGCTTGTGTTCCAGCCCTCCGGCGGTGAAGCGCCAGACTGCGTTGCCGTTGGCGGCGAACGCATCGTTGTCGCGGAACTGGTTGCGCAGCTGCCGCGTCATCCACTCCCTGGCGCCATCGCGGTCGCGGTCGATCAGCCCCATCGGCTCGTGATAGACCTGGCGCTCGCTGTTGCCGAACCAGCGCGCGGCGAGGTCCAGGTCCCAGGCGCCGGCGGGCGAGAAGCGGTACTGGGCCAAGGCGACCTGCGCCCGCATGTCCAGGAAGTCGGTGGCCTCGTTGTGGTTCCAGCGGCGGTCGGTCAGGAACGCGCCGTCGTTGCCGGCGGGAACGCCGCGCAGGCGGTTGCCGCCCAGGTTCTGGGCGATGTCCGTGTACTGCAGCACCAGTTCGCCCGTATCGCCGATGTCGAAGGCTACAGAGGCATCGCCGATCACGGTCCGGCCATCGGTGTTCCAGCGGAAGCCGTCCTCGCTGTCGCCATAGGCGCCGATCCGGTAGCGCACGTTGCCCGACGGGTTGACCGGGCCGGTGGCCTCGAACGAACCGGCCACGAAATCCTGGTTCCCGGCCTGGACCTTTACGCGGCGGTGCGCGTCGGCCCTGGGCTTGAGGGTGACGTAGTTGATGACGCCGCCCGCGTCGCCGCCGCCGTGCAGCGAACCGGCCGGGCCTTTCAGCACCTCGATGCGGTCGATGTTGAACAGCTGCGGCACCGAGAAGCCGGCGTAGGGGTCGCCGCGCAGGCCGTCGTACAGCACGTTCTCCTGGCGGAAGCCGCGTAGGGTGACGCCGGCGTAGCTGAAGAAGCTGATGCCGCTGATGCTGCGGTAGAGGTCGGTCACCTGGCGCGCGGCCTGGTCGTCGATGAGTTCGCGCGGCAGTACCTGCACCGACTGCGGCACCAGCGTCAGCGGCGTATCGGTACGGGTCGCGACCGCCGCGTCCTCGATCTTGTACAGCGACTGCGCGCGGCCGACGACCCGCACGGCATCCAGGTCGGTGGCTTTCCGGTCGGCCGCGCGTGCCGGCGGCGAAGCGGGGATGGCGGTCTGCGCAAGCGCCTGCGCGGAGGCCGCCAGCAGGGCGGCGGACAGGACCGTGCGGGAGAAAGAGGCCGATCGGTGCGGAGACAAAGCTGCTTTGCGGAGCATGATTCCAAATGCGAATGATTATCAGCCACATAAGATACAGAGTGTGATCCGGCTTTGCCAGTTCGAATCGGAGCCTGCTCACGGGGCCGAACAGTCTTTCCAGCGGCCCGCCTACGGCCACGCGATATTGATTCTCATTTGAGAATAGTTCGCGTTATTATAAGTCTGTGTTCATCTGTGGCCGTGGTGATGCCTCTCTCTTCTTTCCGTTCTCGCCTCACACTGGCGCTGGCAGTCGTCATCGCATCCTCTGCCGCATCCGGGCAGGCAGCGTCCACCGGCGCTCCGAGCGCGCCGCGCTCGGCGGTGGAGCTGGACCAGGTGACCGTCATCGGCTCGCGCACCCCGCGCGCGCTGGCCGAGGTGCCGATTTCGATCTCGGTCGTCGGCGAGCAGGAATTCGCCGATCAGCTGGACGTTTCGAGCAACGTGCTCGAGTCGCTCGACGTGCTCGTGCCGGGCCTGACCACTAGCCGGGAGGAGGCCCGTTCAGGCTGCAGCACCAACATCCGTGGACGCCAGGCGCAGTTCCTGATCAACGGCGTGCCGACCAACGACAACCTGCGGCGTTCGGCCTGCAGCAGCCTCTATAGCGTTTCGCCGTTCGCGATCGAACGCATCGAGGTGCTGCGCGGCGCCACCGCCCTGTACGGCGCCGGTGCCCCGGGCGGCGCGATCGACCTGCAGACCCGCCGCGCGCGTTCTTCGTCGATGGAAGTGGACGTGGTCGCGCAGTGGGGCTTCAACCCCGGCGAGACCGGCGCCACCGGAGAGACCAACTTCTACCTGGGTGCGGGCGAGGCCTTTCCGGAATGGGACTACTACGCGGGCGTGTCGGGACAGGACTACGGCACGCGCCGCAATCCCGACGGCGGCACGCTGCCGGGCGAAACCTTCGAGAGCTGGTCGGCCAACGCCTCGCTGGGCCGCAACATCGGCGATAGCGGAACCCTGCGCCTGACCGGCCTGTTCTACCGCAAAGACCCGACCGCGCTCTACGTCACCGACTCCACCCAGGTGGCCGGCCAGCGGCTGGCCCGCAGCGCCTTCGCCGCCGATCCACCCAATCCGTACGCGTCCCGGTCCGAAACCGAGCAGTCGCTGGTGACGCTGTCCTACGACCAGGCCGCCGTGCTGGGCCACGCCTTGAGCGTGTCGGCGTACTGGCACGACGAGCGCCTCGTCCAGCGCGCCGCGGACTTCTTCGGCGGCGCTGTGTCCTATACCAATTCGGACGCGGAGAACCAGCGGCTGGGGCTGCGCACCTCCCTCAACCGCGTTATCGCGGTGGGCGGCGGCGCGCTCGACCTGACCTACGGCATCGACCTGCTGCGGCAGCGCTACTTCCGTCCGCTGGTGAATCCCGCCAGCGGCGCAGTGGCGGGCTACATCGCGCCGGAGGTGTTGCTCGACAGCGCGGCGTTGTTCGTACAGTCGGCCTACCAGCGGGGCGACTGGCGCTTCACCGGCGGCGTGCGCCACGAGCGTTTCAACGGCGAAGTGGGCGACGAGGGCTACAACCCCGCACTGCCGCGCGCGTCCACCCCCGGCAACACGCCGGGCTTCGACCTGACGCTGCTCAACCTGGGCGCGGTCTACGACCTGCGCGACGGGCTGCAGCTCTACGGCGGCTTCAGCCAGGGCGCGGAAATCTCCGAGTTCGGACGCGCGGCGCGCGGCGTCAGCATTCCTTCGCGCATCAACCTCGACGGCGCCACCTCCGACCAGTACGAGATCGGCCTGCGGGGTCGCCTGAAAGATCTGGACGTCAGTGCGGCGGCGTTCTATTCCACCTCGGACAAGGCGGCCAGCCTGCAGGCGGACCCGAGCTGCGCCGGGCAGGCGCTGTGCCCGCTGATTCCGCTGCGGCTGGAACAGGACATCCATGGCCTCGAACTGGCGGCGGACTGGCCGGTGAGCGAGCGCCTGCGCCTGGGTTCGCTGCTGACCTGGCAGCGCGGCGACGCCAATCCTCCGGGCGCCACGCCGGTGCCGCTCGGGGCCGACAGCCTGGCTCCGCTTCGCGTCACCGCCTATGCCGCCTTCCAGCCGCTGCCGCAGTGGAGCAACCGGCTGCAGGCGACCTACCACGCCAGTTCCGATTTCTACGACGCGCAGGAGGAAGCGCGGGGCTATCGCGATACCGCAAGCGTTTCGCTGGTGGACTTCAGCAGCGCCTACACGATCGGCCGCAGCACCTTCTCGCTGGGCGTGTCCAACCTGCTGGACGAGAAGTACGTCAACGTCACCAACCAGGCGAGCGGGGACTTCTTCTATTACCTCTCCGAAGGCCGCCGGGTGACGCTGACCTACCGCCTGCGCTACTGAAGGCGCTGCCGCGTCGTGAAGCGCCGGCGCTGGTTCGAGGTCCACAGCTGGCTGGGGGTGACGGCGGGCCTGCTGCTGTTCGTGGTCTGCTGGAGCGGCACGGTCGCGGTGCTCGCGCACGAGATCGACTGGCTGCTCGAGCCGCACCAGCGCGTGGAGCCGCGCGGCGGGCCGGTGCAGTGGGGGCGCATGCAGGCCGCCATCGAAAAGGAATTTCCCGACGCCGAGTCGATGACGCTGCACGCGCCGATGCATCCGTGGGCCGCGGCGCATGCGGTCGTCGACACGCCGACGCAGAAAATGCAGCGCGTGTACCTGGATCCGCACAGCGGCGCGGTGCTCGGCAAGACCAGCTACTTCAACGTGCAGCGCTTCTTCCGCAGCCTGCACATGAGCCTGTTCGACTTCGGCACCGGCCGCATGTGGGGCTACTGGTTCGTGGGCGCCTTCAGCCTGGTGCTGCTGGCGATGACCCTGACGCCGCTGGTGTTCTACCGGCGCTGGTGGCGCGGCTTCCTCACCCTGAAGACCAACCGCGGCGGCCGCGTGTTCTGGAGCGACGCGCACAAGCTCGCCGGCGTATGGAGCCTGCCGTTCGCGCTGCTGGCCGCGCTGACCGCGGCCTGGTACCTGGTCGAGTTCTTCGACGTCTCGCTGGGCTATCCCGAGCGCGCGCCGGTCGAAAACCCGCAGGCCGCCGCGCCGCTGCCGCTGGACGCGCTGGTGGCCCACGCCCGCGCCGCATGGCCGGCGCTGCGGGTACGGGCGGTCACGCCCGCCAAGGGCAGCCACTGGGGCGAAGTGGTCCACGTGCAGGGCCAGGCGGAGGCGTGGCTGGTTCGCGATCGCGCCAACTACATGATGCTCGACCCGGCCACGGGCACCGCGCTGCGGCGCCAGGCGGCCGCGCAGCTGCGGTGGCCGGCGCGCTGGGTCGACACCGCCGATCCACTGCATTTCGGCGATTTCGGCGGCCTGTGGACCAAGCTGCCGTGGTTTCTGTTCGGCCTGCTGCTGTCCGCGCTGCCGTTGACCGGCGCCTATCTGCACGTACAGCGCCTGCACGCCGGCGTCCGGACGCGTTGGCCAGGCACGGGCGCGTCGGTCGCGGTTGCCGCGGTCGTTCTCGGAGCGGCCGGCTGGGGTGCCTGGCGCGAGCTGCTGCAGTACGGGCCGGTGGTGGCGGGCGTGCAGCGTTTGCCTCCAGTGCCCCTTCCCACCGCGGCCTTCGTGGCCGGTTGGACGCTGCTTACCCTGGCCATCCTGTGCATCTGGGCCTGGTGCGCGCTGCGGGCGCCGAGGCTGTCGTCTTCGCGATCGGCCAGCGCAAGCGCCAGGCCGAATCGGAACGGTGCTGAAGATGAGCCGATGGAGGTTGCCCAGAAGCGTCGGACGGCGTAACGCAGCCGGCCGCGCGCACTTTAAGCGTGCGCTGCTCCAGCCGCGGTGCCGAACGCGCCTTGGCATTCTTCCGGCGGCCGCTGCAGCCATTCGATGACGGTCGGGGCCAGCACGTCGAGCCGCATCGGCAGGCTCAGGTGGTTTTCGCCGGGCAGTTCGAGGTAGCGCGCATGCGGGGCATCGGCGGCCAATGCGCGCCCATGCGCCACCGGCACATGCCGGTCGGCCGTGCCGTGCACCAGAAGCGGGCAGGGCACCTGTGCGAGCGCGGCTCCCACGTCGACCGAGGCCAGCGGAAGGTCCAGTGCCTGGCCGGCGCGGTCGATCGCGGCGTCGAGCGCGTCCTCGTCGAGCCGCCAACGCATCCATTGCCGCGCCAGCCAGCCGGATTGCGAGGGGCGCGAGTCGGAAACCATGTACGGGACCATGTCGCGGATCGCGGCGTCGGCCTCGGCGAAGGATTCCAGCGCGACCACGCGGACCGCCTGCAGCCGCGGGTCGGCGCCGGCGAAGATCGCCGTCGCCGCACCGTAGGACACGCCGAGCACATGCAGCGGACCGACGATCTCGCCGCGCTCGCGCAGCGCGGTCACGACCTCGACCACGTCCTGCGCCTCGCGCGTGCCGTAGCCCGACGGCGCCGTGCCCGAACGGCCGTGGTTGCGCAGGTCGAGGGCGACGGTGCGGTAGCCCGCTTCTCCCAGCCGCAGCGCCCACGGCAGCATCGAGTCGCCGTCCATCATCCAGCCGTGCAGCAGCACCACGGTGCCGCGTGGCGCAGGCGCCGGCCTGGTCGGCACGGCGAAGTCCAGCGTCGGGAAGCTTTCCGCTGCGGTCCTGCCTTCCGGCCATGACATCCGCAGCCGGTAGTCGCCCGGATCTATCGCCCGCCAGAACACGTTCACTCCGGCGGCGGTGGCGACATGGCCGTTCCGATCGGCCAGCCGCGCGAGCGCGGCCTCGATCGGCGCGGCCTGCAGCAGCGGCGACCTTCCGCCCGGCGCCACCAGGCGCTCGGCCAACGAGGCGGACATGCCCGGCCAATGCGAGAAACCCGCCAGGAGCAGGCAGGCGACGATGAGTGAGCTGAGGCGCAACATGGCAACGGCACTGGAAGGGCCGCGCAGGCTACCGCCGTGGCGGCGGCCTGGCTACCGCGTCCACGTGACAATGTGATGACAGGAGAGCATGCGTTCACGCAGGGTGGTAGGGCAGTGCGCATCTGCATCGGCGGTGCCCGCCGGCATCGGAGCCTCCGCCGCCTCAGGCGGCACATCGAGTCTCTCCTGCCTCACCGGCGCGGGTCGCTGCGCTTGTGGAAGTACACCTGCTCGGCGGCCCACCGCAGCGGCGCCGAATGCAGCAGCAGGTCGAAGGGCCAGTCGCACTGCAGATGATCGAAGGCCCAGCGCAGCGTGCGCTTGGCGCGGAAGCGCGGTGCGGCGTCGGTGGCGATCCTTTCCGGCGCCGGGCCTCCGTCGCGCAGGTGCGAGGCCACGCCCCGGCCCACCGCCCAGCCGTGTTCCCATGCGGAGTGGATGCCGCCCGCGGTCACCGGCGAGACGATGCCGGCGGCGTCGCCGGTGAGGATGGCGCCCTCGCGGGCGATCGCCGATACCGGACCGCCGCAGGGGATCAGGCCGGCGCGGGTGTGTCCGGACTTGAGCAGGCGCGGCAGGCCGCCGGCCTGGCCCGCATGCAGCAGGAATCCCTCGATGTCCGGCACGCGCGCCTTGGTCGCATCGTGGCGCAGCGCGAGCCCGGCCTGCACGCCGGTCGGGCTTTGCGCGATCCAGCCGATGTACCCGGGGGCGTAGCGCTTGCTGACGAAGCAGTGCAGCGCGCCGGGGCGGGCCAGGCAGGTACCCGGAAACTCGTATTCGACTCCGTAGAGGAACTGCCGCACCTGCCCAAGTCCGCAGTTCCGGGCCACGCGGGAGCGCGCTCCATCGGCGCCCACCAGAAAGCGCGCAGTGCCGGTGCCGTCGATGCGCCATCCGCCCTCGATGCGCCCGGCGCCGGTGAAGCTGCAGCCAAGACGGAGGTCGACGCCGTGCGCGCGCAACTGTTCGGCCAGCCATCGCATGACCGCGGGCGTGTCGGTGGTGAGGAAGTAATAGCCGGGCGCCTTCAGCGCGATATGCTCCAAGGAGGGCGCGTACAGGCGCACTTCCTCGATACGGCGGGTCATGGCCGAGGGAATCCGGTTGAGCAGGGTCTGCTCGGCCGCCTCCTTGACGATGATGCCGGTGGTGTGCAGCTTCTCGCCGGGGTCGCGCTTGCGTTCGAGCACGCACACGCGCAGTCCACGCTGCGCGGCGGCGATGGCGCATGCCGCACCGGCGAAGCTGGCGCCGACGACGACGAGGTCGAAATCCAGAGTCCGGGCGGTGGCCATGGTGTCCCGGGCAGAAGAAACCCGGACACCATGCCGGTCCACCGCGAAGCCGCGAGGAAGCGACGGTGAAGCGGACTTGAAG
>DATHAV010000492.1:0-5724 GCA_035296505.1 Pseudoxanthomonas sp. | reverse complement strand
AGCGCGCGCCTGGTTTCGAGGTCGGCCCACTGCGCCTGCAGTATCGACATCACGTGTTCGTTCTTGCCGCGCACCGCGACGGCGCGCACGCCGCGAGCGAGGTCGGCCACCAGCGACGCTTCGTCGACCGCCTCGGCCAGGGCGACGACCGGTATGTCCTTGCCGCTGCCGGCGACCTGCCCCAGCACATCGTCCAGCGGAAGCGTGCGGGAGGACTTGGACGCCAACACCAGGTCGATCTGCTGCGATGCCAGCATGCCGGCCAGCTCGCCGGCATCCACCGGACGGTGCGGTCGGATCGCGATTCCGCCGTTGCGGAACATGCTGACGATCGCCTCGGCGTCCTCGGCGCTGTCGTCGACGATCATCAGTCTGATGGTGGTTTCTTTGCCGATCTGCATGCGCAGCATCCGCCGGGGCAGCGGGTTTAATACACGATGGCCGTCGCAGCGTCCATCACCGAACCATCAAAAGCCGATGCTGTGCGCGCTTGCCGCCAGCCGCATGCGAGATCGCCCGCAGCGGCGATCAATCGGCCGGTTCGATAGCCATTTGCCGCAGCGGACGCTTGCCGGTGTCCCCGGCCACCTCGCGCACCAGCCGCGGCACCAGATAGCCCGACAGGCGCGCCGCGAGTTCGGCGTGTAGCGCCAGTGCCTGTGCGTCGAGCACTTGGAAATGTGCCGCGCCCGCAACCGGGTCGAGCTGATGCAGGTAGTAGGGCAGTACACCGGCGCTGAAACAGCGTTCCGACAGGTCTGCCAGCGCTTGAGCGCTGTCGTTGACGCCGCGCAACAGCACCGCCTGGTTCAGCAGGCGCGCACCGGCCGAGTGCAGTGCGGCCAAGGCCGCGTCCACGTCGGGATCGAATTCGTTGGCGTGATTGGAGTGGATCACCAGAGCCAACGGCCAGGGCAGGCTCGACAGCCACTGCAGCAGGGGCGCATCGACGCGCTCGGGGAGCACCACCGGCAGTCGGCTGTGTATGCGCAGGCGTTTGAGGTGCGGAACCTGCGCAAGCGCACCGGTGAGCTCGGCCAGCTTGGATGTCGAAAGCGACAGCGGGTCGCCGCCGGACAAGATCACTTCTTCAATGCCGGCATCGGCCGCGATCAGCCGCAGCGCCTGGTCCCAGCCATCGCGCGCCGCGGTTTCCTCCGAGTAGGGAAAGTGGCGACGGAAGCAGTAGCGGCAGTGGACCGCGCAGCTTCCGGTGGCGACCAGCAGCGCCCGTCCGCGGTACTTCCGCAGAACCCCGGCACCCGCGCGGGCGGCAGTGTCGCCCACCGCATCGAGGCCGAATCCCGGCACCAGTCGCTGTTCCTCGTCCAGGGGCAGGACCTGGCGCAGCAGCGGGTCATGGGCATCGCCACGGCGCATCCGCGACACGAACCGGCGCGGCACCCGCAGAGAGAAGCCCGCATCGCCATCGGTGGGCAACCGCTCGGCCAGCGCCTCCAGCCCCAGCATCGCCAGCAGCTCGCGCGGATCGCGCACCGCCTCGCGCCAGGCTTGCTGCCAGCGCGGCGGGTGTATGGCGAAGGGGGCTGCGGTTATCATGCGTCCTGAAGCGTCCGCCGTCGGCGAGCGCCCCATTCTATCCGGGCCGACCGCATGCTTAGCGGCGCCTCCGCTTACCTTGAGGAGTTGCACATGGCCAGCTATGGCATGAACGATGTCAAGAACGGGATGAAGATTCTGGTCAACGGCGAGCCTTGCGTCATCACCGAGACCGAATACGTCAAACCGGGCAAGGGCCAGGCATTTACCCGCATCAAGTACCGCTTCATCAAGTCCGGCCGGGTGGTGGAAATGACCATGAAGGCCACCGACGACGTCGAGGCCGCCGACGTGCACGACACCGACATGCAGTTCCTCTACAGCGACGGCGAGTACTGGCACTTCATGCAGCAGGAGACCTTCGAGCAGGTGCAGGCCGACAAGAACGGCGTCGGCGATGCCGCCAAGTACCTCAAGGGCGAGGAAGCGTGCGTGGTCACGCTGTGGAACGGCACGCCGATCTTCGTGCAGCCGCCCAACTTCGTCGAGCTCAAGATCACCGAAACCGATCCGGGCGTGCGCGGCGACACCTCCGGCGGCGGCGGCAAGCCGGCGACGCTGGAAACCGGCGCCGTGGTCCGCGTGCCGCTGTTCGTCAACCAGGACGAAGTGATCAGGGTCGATACCCGCTCGGGCGAGTACGTTTCCCGCGTCAAGTGATGCGATGGCCCGCGCATAGCGGGCTTCGTAGGGTGCGTCGTTTCCAGAAGCGGGCAGTGGTTCTTGGCAACGGATCGCTGGTCAGCCGCTTTCGGATCAGTGCCTGCAGCCACGCGTGTCACGCCACATCCGGTAGCCTTGCCGCATGACGACCATCGACGCTCCGCCGCAACCCTGTGATCTGCTGATCGAAGCCGGCTACGTGGTGCCGGTCGAGCCGCACGGAGTGGTGCTGGAAGACCACGCGGTCGCCGTCACCGCCGGCGCGATCGTGGCGCTGCTGCCGCGCGAACAGGCCCGCGAGCGGTTTTCGCCCGCGCGGACGGTGTCGCGCCCGGACGCGGTGCTGATCCCGGGCCTGGTGAACGCCCACACGCACAATCCGATGACCCTGCTGCGCGGCCTGGCCGACGACCTGCCGCTGATGGAGTGGCTGCAAGGTCATATCTGGCCGGTCGAGGCGGCGGTGATGGGGTCCGAGTTCGTCGCCGACGGCGTGGCCTATTCCATCGCGGAAATGCTGCGCGGCGGCACCACCTGCGCCAACGAGAACTACTTCTTCCCGGACGTGCAGGCGGCGGTCTACAAGCGCCACGGGTTCCGCGCCGTGGTCGGGCTGCCGGTGATCGACTTCCCCACCGCGTGGGCCAGCACCGCCGACGAATACTTCGCGCGTGCCGGGGAGGTCCACGACCAGTGGCGCGACGATGCGCTGATCGGCACCGCGTTCGCGCCGCACGCGCCGTACACGGTCAGCGACGCCAATTTCGAGCACGTCCGCATGCTGGCCGACCAGCTCGACGTGCCGGTGCACCTGCATACCCACGAGACCGCGCAGGAAATCGCCGATTCGCTGCGGCTGCACGGCCAGCGGCCGCTGGCGCGGCTGGATCGTCTGGGGCTGGTCAACGACCGCCTGATCGCGGTCCACATGACCCAGCTGACCGAAGCCGAGATTGCCCTGTGCGCCGAGCGCGGGGTGTCGGTGGTGCATTGCGCCGAATCCAACCTCAAGCTCGCCTCGGGCTTCTGCCCCGCCTGTGCGCTGCTGCGCGCAGGCGTGAACCTGGCCATCGGCACCGATGGCTGCGCCAGCAACAACGACCTGGACATGTTCGGCGAGACCCGCACCGCCGCCCTGCTGGCCAAGGCCGTGGCCAATGATGCCTCGGCGCTTGATGCGGCCGCCGCGCTGCGCGCGGCCACCCTGGGCGGCGCGCGGGCGATGGGGCTCGGCGAACGGATCGGCAGCATCGAGCCCGGCAAGCGCGCTGACCTGGCGTGCGTGGACCTGTCGGCGCTGGAGACCCAGCCGCTGCACCATGTGGTCTCGCAGCTGGTCTACGCCACCGGCCGTCACCAGGTCAGCGACGTGTGGAGCGACGGGCGTGCCAGGCTGGTCCAGCGCGAGCTTGTCGACATCGACGTGGCCGGCCTGGTGGCCAACGCCCGCCAGTGGCGCGAGCGCATCGCCGGCGTTCGCGGCTGAGAGTCTCCGCCTACGTATCAGCGCGAAAAGGCGGATGGCGGCAAGGAGACACGCCATGAATCCTCTGATTCGCCGAACCGCTCGAACAAGCATCGTCGGACACTCTGCATGCGCTACCCATGTCTTGATGTCCAATCGGATTCGAAACGCAGTCGCTCCGAATTCTTTCCGCGAAACTCCGCAGTGAGGCAAACGCATGATTCCGCAAGCCGCGTCGCGTGACCAGAATTTCGACCAGGCCGAATTGGACAAGTTCGGTGCGCTGGCGCATCGGTGGTGGGATGCGGAAGGTCCGCAAAAGCCGCTGCACGCGCTGAACCCGGTGCGCCTGCGGTACGTGGCCGCGCGGACGGCGCTGGGCGGAGCGGCGGTGCTGGACGTCGGCTGCGGCGGCGGGCTTCTGAGCGAGGCGCTGGCGGGGCAGGGCGCACGGGTCACGGCCATCGACCTGGCGCCGGAGCTGGTCAAGGTGGCCAAGCTGCACACGCTCGAATCCGGAGTCGAGGTGGATTATCGGCTGCAGAGCGTCGAATCGCTGGCAGAGGAAATGCCCGGCGCCTTCGACGCGATCACCTGCATGGAGATGCTCGAGCACGTGCCCCGGCCCGACGCCATCGTCCGGGCCTGCGCCACCCTGCTGCGGCCGGGCGGACGCCTGTTCCTGTCCACCCTGAACCGCACGCCGGCGGCGTTCGCGCTGGCCATCGTCGGAGCCGAGTACGTGGCGGGCCTGCTGCCCAAGGGCACGCACCGCTACCAGGACTTCATCAGGCCTTCGGAGCTGGGGGCCTGGATCCGCGCCGCGGGCCTGCAGCTGGAGGACGTCAGCGGACTGGCGTACGAGCCCTGGCGCAACGCCGCGCGCCTGAGCAAGCGCACCGACGTCAACTATCTGGCGTGCGCGGTCAAGCCAGCCGAAGGTGGCTCGCTTGGATAATGCGAGACGATTTCCGCGCGCGGTGCTGTTCGACCTCGACGGCACGCTGCTGGACAGCGCCCCGGACATGCTGGTCACCGCCAACCGCATGCGCGCGGCGCGCGGCCTTGCGCCGATGGCGATGAGCCAGCTGCGCCCGCACGTGTCGCGTGGATCGCGCGCCATGCTGGAGGCCGGATTCCCCGATCACGACCCGCGGCAGCGGGATGCCATGGTCGCGGAGTTCCTGGACCTGTACCTGCAGGAACTGGGGCGTCACAGCGTGCTGTTTCCCGGCGTCGAAGCGATGCTGGAAGCGCTGGACCACGACGGCGTCAGATGGGGCATCGTCACCAACAAGCCCGAATACCTGGCGCGGGAAATCCTGCCGCAGCATGGCTGGCAGGTGCGCTGCGCGGTGCTGATAGGCGGCGACACCCTGCCGCAGCGCAAGCCGCATCCGCTGCCGCTGCAGAGCGCCGCGCAGCAGATAGGGTTCGTGCCTGCGCAGTGCGTGTACGTGGGCGACGACGCGCGCGACATCGAGGCCGCGCGGGCGGCGGGCATGCCTTCGATCGCCGCGCTCTGGGGCTATCGCCAGGAATCGGAAAACCCGTCCGAGTGGGGCGCGGACGTGCTGCTGGAAGACCCGGCGCAGATGCTGCAAGCCGCGTCCTGGCCGCAGTGCGGGTGAGCGCCGCCGCGAGGCCGCCGGCACGATGAGCGACTCCACCGCATTGCGGAGCTTCCTGGATAAATGGCGCGAACGCTGGCCGGAATGGTCGGTGGTCGAAGTGTTCGTGCCGCCGCCGCAGCGCCGCACCGCGCTGGCGTGGTTCGCGCTGCTGCAGGAGTTCGAGGACGCGATGAACATCGCGGGCGATCCGCTGCCGGCCGATGCCAAGCTGGGCTGGTGGACCGAGGAGCTGCGTGACTGGTCCCACCGGCGTTCCCGGCATCCGCTGGGCCGGGTGCTGGAGCCGCACGTGGCGCCGTGGGCCGAGCTGGCGGCGACCCTGCCGGCGCTGCAGCGCGCGCGGCCCCGGCCGCTAGACCAGGACACCGCGTTCGCGACGCTGTCGTCGCTGGCGGTCGCGAT
>DATHAV010000491.1:0-4152 GCA_035296505.1 Pseudoxanthomonas sp. | reverse complement strand
TGGCGATCCCTCCATACCGGCCCATGCCGTGTAGCGTGGCGTCGGCCGCTGCTGGCAAAGACTCCGCCATCAACAGGTCCTGCACGCGCCTTGGCTGGCGCGAAGCTGGACGCCACCAATTCAGACGGTCGCAGGGCTGTGGTGCGCCGCCAGGAATGCGCGCAGCGACGCCGGCTTGACCGGCTTGGTCAGCAGCCGGTAGCCGCGCTCGCGCGCTTCGCGCTTGAGTTCGTCGCGGCCGTCGGCGGTCAGCAGTGCGCCGGCGACCGGCATCGGACAGGCCGCGTTCAATGCGTCCAGCATCTGCAGCCCGTCCATGCGGTCGTGCAGGTGGTAGTCGACCAGCATCACGTGCGGCGCCCGCCCGGCCCGCGCCAGCGCTTCGTCGGCGGTGGCGGCGGTGATGACCTCCACCTGCCAGCGCCCCAGCAGCAGGCGCATGCCGTCCAGGATCTCCTGGTCGTTGTCCACGCACAGCACCCTCAGGCCGGCCAACGAATCGTTCGCGCGCGGCGCCGCCTCCGGCTCGTGCAAGGCATCGGCGGCGCTCGCGGCGCGCGGGACGCTGATCGAGAACATGCTGCCGCGGCCGACTTCGCTGCGCGCGTCCAGGCGGTGATCGAGCAGGCGCGAGATGCGCTGGCAGATGGAGAGTCCGAGTCCCAGCCCTTGCTCGCCCCAGTCGAACGGCTGCTGGTAGCGGTGGAATTCCTCGAAGATCTGGCGCATGTGGTGTTCGGGGATGCCGGGTCCGGTGTCCCACACCTGCAGCTCGAGCTTGTCCCCGCGCCGCCGCGCGCCCAGCACGATGCGGCCCTGGCGGGTATAGCGCAGCGCGTTGGCGATGAAGTTCTGCAGCACCCGTCGCAGCAGCCGGCGGTCGCTGCGCACCGGCACCGCTCCCCCGCGCACCCGCAGGTCCAGGGCGCGGCCGGCCGCGATCGGCGCGTACTGCGCGGCCACTTCGCGCATCAGCGCGCCAGCGTCGAAGGCGCTGATCTGCGCCTGCATCGCGCCTGCGTCCAGCCTCGACACGTCCAGCAGGCCGTCGAGCAGTTCCTCGGCCGCGCGCAGCGAGGCGTCGATGCGCTCGCCCAGATGCCGCTGTTCCTGCGGATCGCTGCTGTCGCGCAGGGCCGAAGTGAACAGCCGCGCCGCGTTCAGCGGCTGCAGCACGTCGTGGCTGATCGCGGCCAGGAACCGGGTCTTGGACTGCTGCGCCGCCTCGGCTTCGCGACTGCGTTCGGCGACGCGCTGCTCCAGCGTCTCGTTGGCTTCCAGCAGCGCGATCTCGGCGTGCTTGAAGTCGCTGATGTCGTTGTAGCTGGTGACGTAGCCGCCGCCGGGCAGCGGCTGGCCGTGCATTTCGATGACGGTGCCGTCGGTGCGCACGCGCTCGAAGATGTGCGGCGAGCCGTTGCGCATGTACTCGATGCGCTTGGCCACCTGTTCCTCCAGGTCGCCTTCGCCCAGTTCGCCGCGCTCGGCGTTGTAGCGGATCAGGTCGGCGACCGGACGGCCGACGTAGAGCATGCCCACCGGATAGCCGAACATCTGCTGGTAGCGGCGGTTCCAGGCCACCAGGCGCATCTCGGGATCGACCACGCTGACGCCGGCGCTGAGGTTCTCCAGCGTGGCCGACAGGATCTCGCGGTTGAAGCGCAGCTCCTGCCCCGCTTCGTCCAGCAGCGCCACCACTTCGCCCAGCTCCATGCCCGAGCCGCGCAGCACCGTGATCAGCACCAGCCGCGCCGAGGCCGCGCCGACGGCGGCGGCCAGCAGGCGTTCGGTGAACTGCACCCAGGCGCGGTCGGCCACCGCGCTGGGCTGCAGCTCGCGCTCCAGCGCCAGCGCGTGCTCGGCGAACGCGCGCCGCGCGTGGCGCTCGCCGACGATGCGCTCGGCCAGCGCCAGCAGGTCGGCCACCTGCACGTTGCCGAGCCACTCGCTGGCCACCAGTGCGCGGCGTTCGGCGTACGGATCCAGGAACGGGGCGATGCGCAGGCGCTCGTCCACGCTGGGCCGCCAGCGCGCCGACACCAGCATCATCACCGCGGTGTTGAGCAGCATCGACCAGAACGTGCCGTGGGTCAGCGGGTCCCAGCCGGTCAGGCCGAACAGCTGCTGCGGCCGCAGCCAGTAGAGCCCGAACGGACCCGTGCGCAGCCATTCCGGCCCCAGCCAGCCGGAGGCGGAAAGCGTCGGCAGCAGCAGGGTGTAGATCCATACCCCGAATCCCACCAGCATTCCCAGCTCCACGCCGCGGCGGCTGGCCCCGCGCCAGTACAGCCCGCCGATCAGGCCCGGGGCGAACTGGGCCGCCGCCACGAACGCTATCAGCCCGTACGACGCCAGCGAGCTGTCGTTGCTGCTGGAGCGGTAGTACGCATAGGCGCACAGCGCCAGCCCCAGGATCGCGATGCGGCGCACCCACAGCAGGCGCGAAGCCACGTCGGCCTCGGCATGGCGCTCGGCCCAGCCGCGGCGCAGCAGCACCGGCATGACCAGGTCGTTGCTGACCATGGTGGCCAGAGCGATGCTGGCGACGATGACCATGCCGGTGGCCGCGGAAAAACCGCCGACGTAGGCGGCGAGGGCCAGCGCGTCGCTGCCGCCGGCCAGCGGCAGCGCCAGCACGAAACTGTCCGGAGCCACGCTGCCCCGGGCGCCGAACAGCGCCACGCCGGCGGCGGCGATCGGCACCACCATCACCGAGATCAGCGCCAGGTAGGCGCCGAACATCCAGCGCGCCTTGCGGATGTCGCCGACATCGCTGCATTCGACCACCGCCACGTGGAACTGCCGCGGCAGGCACACGATGGCCAGGAAGCTGAGCACGGTCTGGATGATGAAGCCGACCGGCGGTGCGTTCTCGTACAGCACCCGCGCCGACTCGGTCACGCGCAGCGACTGCCCGCCGAGCCATGCATAGCCGAACACGCCGACCGCCACCAGCGCGACCAGCTTGACCAGCGACTCGAGCGCGATCGCCAGCATCATGCCGTGGTGGTGTTCGGTGGCATCGACCTGGCGGGTGCCGAACAAGGCGGCGAACAGCGCCATCAGCAGCGCCACGTACAGCGCCGGGTCGCTGAACACGCCGGTGTCGCCGCCGCCGTGCCCGCTGAGCACGCCCAGGCTCATCGCCACCGCCTTGTACTGCAGCGCCAGGTACGGCACCACGCCGACCAGGGCGATCACCGTGACCAGCGCGGCCAGGCGGCGCGAGCGGCCGTAGCGCGAGGAGATGAAGTCCGCGATCGAGACGGTGTTCTGGCTGCGGGCGATCAGCGCCAGGCGCTCGATGATGCGCCAGCCGAACAGCAACAGCAGCAGTGGCCCCAGGTAGATCGGCAGGTAACCGATCCCGTTGCGCACCGCGCTGCCGACCGCGCCGTAGAACGTCCACGACGAGCAGTAGACCGCCAGCGCCAGACTGTAGACCACCGGCCGCAGCCACGGACGCCCCGGATACGGCGGATGCCTGTCGCCCCACCACGCCACCGCGAACAGCAGCGCCGCATAGCCGGCCGACACCAGCAGCAGGATCCAGCTCGAGACCACCGGCGCCTCTCCCGTTCCAGCGATGGGCCGAGTCTAGCGCTTCGAGGGAGACAGCAATCGGTCGATCGCGGTTTGCGCCTGGCCGCGCAGTTCGGGTACGGCGATGCTCTCCCACAGGTTGCCGATGCGCAGGCTGCCGACCACCTGGACCTGAAGCAGCGTCCGTCCCTGCGCATCCACCAGCCAGCCGTCCGGATCGGTGTCGACGCCGATGCCGTGCGGGCCGGGCTGGGCCAGCCCGGCTCCCAGCAGCTGGGACAGCAGCGGATTGCGCATCAGCGCCGCACGCAATTCCACGCCGGTGGCGTTGACCACGCGGTCCACGTCCAGCGGCTGCTGGCGATCGCGCATGCGCACGCTCAGGCGGATACGTGAACCTTCGGGTGCCATTGTTTCCAAGCGGCCACGATGCAGGCGCAACTGCCCACTCCGGCGCAGCTGCTCCAATTGGGCGTGCACCTGTGGGGCGATACGATGGCGGTGCACGTCCCAGTAGCGCACCGCGTGGCGCAGGAAGCGGCGCTGATCGGCATACGAGAGGCTGCGCCAGAGAGCCTGCACCTGTGGGCGCACGCGCTCCATCAGGGC
>DATHAV010000490.1:0-1937 GCA_035296505.1 Pseudoxanthomonas sp. | reverse complement strand
CAGCCGCGTCTGCCCGCTCGCCACGTCGAAGGCCCAGAGGTCCAGCTGGTTGCGGTCGCCGTCCTTGCCGCGCAGGAAGCTCACGCGCGATCCGTCGGGCGCGATCTGCGGCTTGGTCAGCGTCGGCCCGGACAACGGCGCGCTGCCGGTAATGGCCTCGAGGGTGAGCTTTTGCTGCATCGGAGCCGGAGTCTGGGCGGGAGCGGCGTTGGCGAGGGCGGCGGTCATCAGCAGGGTGATCATCAGCAGGCGCATCGAGGGTTTCCGGTGGTGTTTGTGTGCGACATCGGACGTGACTGGCGAGGCGGTTGCCGGCGCACCTACTTCGCCGAAGTGCCGGGCCCGAACAAGTGCCTGCGCTCTTCCTCGCCCAGTGGCTTGCCCGCCTGTGGATGGACCTTCTGCTTCCATGCATAGGCGCGGGCGGTGGCCGGACGGGCTGCAATGGCCTGGTGCCAGCGCGCGAGATGGGGGAAGGCGGCGAAGTCCGGCGCCAGGTGCGGGTACACGTCGATCCAAGGATAGCTGGCCATGTCGGCGATGCCGTAATCGTCGCCGGCTAGGAACGCGCTCTGCGACAGGCGCTTGTCCAGCACGCCGTGCAGGCGCCGCACTTCGTTGCCGTAGCGATCCATGGCGTAGGGAATCTTCTCCGGCGCGTACACGTGGAAGTGGCCCATCTGACCGCTCATCGGCCCCAGTCCGCCCATCTGCCAGAACAGCCACTCCAGCGCAGAGGTGCGGCCGCGCAGGTCCTGCGCGATGAAGCGTCCGGTCTTGTCGGCCAGGTACAGCAGGATCGCACCGGACTCGAACACGCTCAGCGGCGCGCCGCCGTCGGCCGGAGCATGGTCGACGATTGCCGGCATCCTGTTGTTCGGCGAAATCGCCAGGAACTCGGGCTTGAACTGGTCGCCGACACTGATGTTGACGGGCTTGACCGAGTACTCCAGCGCGTGCCGGGCTTCGGCTAGTTCTTCCAGCATCAGCGTGACCTTGTGTCCGTTGGGCGTGGGCCAGTAGTACAGGTCGATCATGGCGGCGTTTGTGCAGGCGGAGTCGTCAAGTGTAGGCGTTGCGCGGCGGGCGACGCATCACCGATGGCGGCGCTTGGCAGCCGCGGGGGCTATCTTTGGGCTGTGCGCTTTTGCCCGCAGCATCCGCTCATGCCACTGCGCATCCGGCAGCCTTGCCGCTGTCACTCTCCTCTTCGATTTGCATTGGCTGCCGCTGTACCTGGGCCTGATCGTCGCGCAGGCGCTGTACGTGTTCCTATCGCCAAAGAGCTTCTGCACCTGATGCACGACATCAGCGAGTAGCGGATCATGCTCATCGTGCTCGGCCTGATCGACGTGGTGATGATCTCCAACCTGCTGATGAGGGTGATCATCGTTGGTAGAGACTTTCGTGTCGCGCCTGCGGCTGGAAGGCCATACCTGACCAGCCGGAGTGGCTGAGCCAGGTCGAAGCTTCGGTGCCCAAGGTAAAGCTGGCGATGGCGATTATCGGCATCTCCTCGATCCATCTGCTGAAGATCTTCATCGAGGCGGCCTGGGCGAGCTGTCCTTCTGCGCACCACCGAGCATTCGCCGTCGCCGATATAGCGCGCGCAGCGGGCTCGACGTCAAGACATACACCACGGTCACGCAAATCGGCGTGCTGTGACAGACCATTACCCACATAAGTGTTCATCCTGCCGCATCGGCATCGCGTGACGGATAACTCATGCAAGTGGGTGCGTACAAGCTCAAGATCATCAATCACTAATTCACACCGCTTTCACGCCGCCCAGAGTGTATAATATGTCGGCTCTTATCGCTGGTGTGATTCTTGCTTACCGACTCCCCCGGGCAAGGGGCCCTGACGCGTAGACGTGGTGATGACAAGCACGCCTGATCCGGCCATCGGGTTGGACCATCCGCTGCCGGTCCGCCGCT
>DATHAV010000489.1:0-2405 GCA_035296505.1 Pseudoxanthomonas sp. | reverse complement strand
CACCGCCGAGGCGATGCTGGTCGAAGATCCGCTGGAATTCAGGCTGCTCATCGCCTTCCGTGATGCGCCGCTGCGGGCGCGGCTGTCGCTGCTGGAAGTGATAGAGGCGCTGGCGGCCCAGCGTACGGGACGCAGCAAGGTCGTGCGCAGCCCGGGCAACGGGCAGGGCCTGACCGGCACCGGTTAATCTATGGCGCCCACCGCCGCGCGATTCGCCTACGCTCTTGAGCGCCCTGATCTGCTACTGCAGCTGTCCCGACACCGCCACCGGTATCGGCGAAGCGCTGGTGAGGGAGCGACTGGCGGCGTGCGTCAATCTGCTGCCCGGCATGCGGTCGATCTACCGCTGGCAGGGCAAGGTGGAGCAGGCCGACGAAGTCCTGCTGCTGATCAAGACCCGCGCCGGGCGACTGGATGCGCTGGCAGCGCGTTTGAAGGCGCTGCATCCCTATGAGCTGCCGGAGCTGATCGCGGTCCGGGCAGCGGGCGGACTGCCCGCGTATCTGGCGTGGGTCGACGCCGAGACGTCCGAAGAGCCATGAGCCGATGAGCGTGCTGCTGCGCCTGCTGGCCCTGCTGGCGGTGGCCTTCACCGCGGCGCCTGCGCGCGCGCTGGACGAGGCCGACCTGCTGCCGGTGGACCAGGCGTTCGCGCTCGCCGCCGGCGCCCCGGCACGCGACCGAATCGAAATGCGCTGGAGGATCGCCGACGGCTATTACCTGTATCGCCATCGCACCGACGTGCAGGTGCGGGCGGGCGGATACAAGGCCGGACGCCTACAGTTGCCCAACGGCAAGGCCTACGTCGACGAATTCTTCGGCGATGTCGAAACCTACCGCGGCCGGCTGGTGGCCACGCTGCCCGGCACCGCCGCACCCGGCGGCGAGCGGGTGACCCTGGAGGTGAAGTACCAGGGATGCGCCGACGCCGGCATCTGCTACCCGCCGCAGACCCGCACCCTGAGCGTCAACCTGCCGCGCGAAGCGTCCGCGGTGGGTAGCGGGCCGCCCGCCCGTCCCGGTGGCCTGCCGCTGTTCGGCGCCGCCGCGCCGGGCGCCACCGACGCCCTGCCGCTGCCGGCCGAGCGCGCCTTCGCGTTCGATGCCATTGCCTACGACGGCAACGGACTGCTGCTGCGGTTTACGCCGGCCCCGGGCTATTACGTCTACCGCGACCGCACGTCGATCCGGCTCGAGGGCGCCGCGGGAATCGAGGCCGGGACTCCGCGCTGGCCGCGGGGCGTGCCGTACCGCGACGAGCACTTCGGCAAGGTTGTCGTCTATTTCGACCAAGCCGAGGTGCCGCTGCCGCTGCGGCGCAGCCACGGGCGGGGCGCCGACGCTAGCTTGAGCGTGACCTTCCAAGGCTGCCAGACGGACGGCATCTGCTATCCGCCGATGACGCGCACGGTAAGGCTGTCGATTCCGGCCGGCACGGCGTCCACCGGCGATGCCGCAACCCTAGCCACTCCGGCAGCCCTGCCGGCAGCCACCTCGGCATCCACTGGCGATGCGCCGGTGGACCTTGCCGCGACCGCCGCAGCGACCGGCAGCACCGGCGCCGCCGCACGTGTCCAAGCCCCTGCAGAGGTGCCGCGAACCACGCCGCCGCCGGACGCCCTGCGCGGATCGCGCGCGCCGGCCACCCTCGCGCTGGCTCTGCTGCTGGCGCTGGGCGGCGGATTGATCCTCAACCTGATGCCCTGCGTGTTGCCCGTGCTTTCGCTCAAGGCGCTCGCCCTGGCCGACAGCGGGCGCAGCGGTGGTCACGCGCGCACCAGCGCGCTCTGGTACACCGCCGGGGTACTGCTCAGCTTCGTGGCCCTCGGGGCGGTGGCGATCGCCCTTCGCGCCGCCGGCCAGGCGCTGGGTTGGGGTTTTCAGCTGCAGCAGCCGCTGGTCATCGGCGCGCTGGCCTACCTGATGTTCGCGGTCGGATTGAGCCTGTCGGGCGTGTTCGCGCTGGGCCACCGCTTCGCCGGCACCGGCCATGTGCTGACCGGGCGCAGCGGCCCAGCCGGCGACTTCTTCACCGGCGTGCTGGCGGTGGTGATCGCCAGCCCCTGCACCGCACCGTTCATGGGCGCAGCGCTGGCGTTCGCGTTCACCGCCTCCACCCCGGTGGCGCTGCTGGTGTTCGCGATGCTGGGACTGGGACTGGCGCTGCCGTTTCTGCTGATCGGTTTCGTGCCGGCGCTGGCCCGGCGCCTGCCGACTCCCGGCGCCTGGATGGAAACGCTGAAGCAGTTCCTCGCCTTTCCGATGTACCTGACCGCCGTCTGGCTGCTGTGGGTGCTGGGCCGCCAGCGCGGCATCGACGCAGTCGGGCTGGCGCTCGCCGGGATGGTCGTACTGGCGCTGGGCCTGTGGTGGTACCAGCGGCTGCGCTTCCAGGCGGCGCCGCT
>DATHAV010000488.1:0-1815 GCA_035296505.1 Pseudoxanthomonas sp. | reverse complement strand
GTCCAGAACACGCCACGCGCGTCGGTCAGTGCGGCGATCTCCGCGCCGGTGAGCACCGCGACCGCCCGGGCGGGATCGTCGGAGCCTGCGAACCGCAGCTGCATGCGCGGATCCAATGCCTTCGCCTTGGCGCCCACCCGCAGGCCGAGCGCGACCGGCGAGGTCACCTCCAGGCGCGCCACATGGCCGCCGTCGGCCAGCGCGACCCAGGCGAGCGCGCCGTCATTGGAGGTCTCCGCCTCGAGCGCCGCGCTGCGCCCCACGCCGATCTGGGTGAGCTTGACGCGATCGGCCGCATTGCGCTGTTGGACCTGCAGGATCCGCCGCACCGACAGCTCGCCGAATTTGACGCGGGCGGTGCGCCCGGCGGGGAAGCCGCGGTACTTCAGCCGTTCGGGCGCAGCGGCCGCGGTCTTCGAACGTTCGCTGGACACGCGCTGCGCCGCGTCGGCGTCAGGGCTGGAAAGCGGCGCCAGCAGACAGAGGGCGGCGGCGAGGTAGGCGGCGGCTGCGGGCTTCATCGTGGTGTCCTTGCAAGTGGAGATGTGTTCGTTGCCACGATCGCCTGCAAACGGCCACGGGCAAACGGGACGGCGGCGACTGCTGTCATTTTACCAGGACGGGACGCGGTCTCAGCCCTTGCCTGGGGCTGTCGGCGACGCGGGCGCCTGCCAGCCGCAGGTCTTGCCTTCGTTCTGCCGGGTCAGCCAAGTCTGCAGCGGTGCGAAGTACTCCAGCACCGCGCCTGCGTCCATCTTCTCGGTCCCGGTCAGCTCCTTGAGCGTGGCCTGCCACGGCTGGCTCGCGCCTTTCTCCAGCATCGCCCAGAACTTCTGCCCGGCGGCCTTGTTGCCGTAGAACGTGCATTCGTTGAGCGGACCGGTATGGCCGGCGGCGTCGCACAGCCCCTTGTAGAATTGGAACTGCAGCATGTGGGAAAGGAAATAGCGGGTGTAGGGCGTATTGCCCGGCACGTGGTACTTGGCGCCCGGATCGAAGAATTCCTCCCCGCGCGGCGTCGCCGGGGCCACGCCCTGGTACTGCGCCTTGAGCCGCCACCAGGTCTGGTTGTAGTTCTCGGGCTTGATGGAACCGTCGAACACGCCCCAGCGCCAGCGGTCGATCATCAGGCCGAAGGGCATGAACGACACCTTGGCCAGCGCCATGCGCATCTGCGAATTGATCAACGCCCGCTCGCCCTGCCGGAACCCGTCCACCATGCCGATCGAGCTCAGGTACTGCGGCGTCATCGCCAGCACCATGGTGTCGCCGATGGCTTCGTGGAAGCCGTCGTTGGCCCCGGTCTGGAACAGCGGCGGCAATTTGTTGTAGGCCAGGTAGTAGTACACGTGGCCGAGCTCGTGGTAAATGGTGGTGAAGTCCTCCTCGTTGGGCTTGATGCACATCTTGGTGCGCACGTCGCCGCTCATGTCCATGTCCCAGGCGCTGGCGTGGCAGACCACGTCGCGGTCCAGCGGCTTGATGAACTGGGTCTTCCGCCAGTAGCTCTCGGGCAGCTTGGGCATGCCCAGCGAGGTGTAGAAGTCCTGCGCGCGCTCGGTCATCCGCTTGGCGACCGCCAGCTGCGCGGCGCGCTCGGCCTGGAATAGCTGGCCCGGCGTGGACCCGGGTCCGGCCTTGGCCAGCTCGCGGGCGTATTCGGCCTGGTACTGCTTCTGCAGCGCGTCGGTGATGTCCAGGCTGCCGGCGTCCTGGTAGGGCTGCAGCAGGTCCCACAGGTTGCCCCAGTCCTGCTGCCACATGTTGCCCATCAGGTGCGCGGGCAGCAGGCCGTCGACCTGGCCGCGCTCGGGT
>DATHAV010000487.1:0-5302 GCA_035296505.1 Pseudoxanthomonas sp. | reverse complement strand
CGGACTATCCCCGGCTCTCCCTGACCACCGTGGACGGCGATCGCTACGAACTCGCCGAGCGCCGCGGCCGCTGGGTGGTGGTCAACTTCTGGGCCACCTGGTGCGCGCCCTGCATCAAGGAGATGCCGGAGCTTTCGCGGCTGGATGCGGACAACGACCACATCGAAGTCATCGGCCTGGCGTACGAGTCGATCGAGCCCTCGGCGCTGCAGGCGTTCCTGAAAGCGCGTCCCGTGGCCTACCCCATCGCGATCGTCGACATGTACGCGCGCCCTGAGGACTTCGCGACGCCGCGCGGCCTTCCGCTGACCTATCTGCTCGCGCCGGACGGGAAGGTGGCCGAGCAGTTCCTGGGACCGGTAACCGCGGCCGAGATCGAGGCGGCCATCGCCAGAGCGCAGCGCCCTTCGTAGCCGTGGTCTGCGCAAACTATTGGCTGCGCCATCTTCCGCGGTAGAAGCTAAGGGTTGCACGTGGAGCGCGTGTAAGGCAGCAGCTAGGGTGGGCCGTGCCGCCGTCGATCCGCGCCAGCGCCAGGATACCCTCGCCGCGACATCCCGGGCCGATGCGCCGGCCTGCGTTTTGAAACGAACTCGATGGAAACATCGTGGTTCGGCGTCGCGCGACGCGGTCAATCGGGCGCGCGCGTTGCCGGGTAATCGGGCAGCGGCTCGACCGCGCCGAAACGCTCGCGCTGCGGATCGGCCGCGAGCGGCGGCAGCACGAGTTCGCTTTCCGGCACCCGCGTGTCCGGGAGGCGGTGGAGCAGGTCGCGGATCAGGGTTAGGCGGCCGCGTTTCTGGTCGTTGAAATCCACCAGCGTCCAGGGCGCGTGCGCGGTGTGCGTGGCCTCGAGCATGGCTTCGCGCGCCCGGGTGTAGTCGGCGTATTTCTCGCGCGCCTGCAGGTCGATCGGCGACAGCTTCCACTTCTTCAGCGGATCGTGCAGGCGCTTGGCGAAACGTCGCTCCTGCTCGGCCTGGTCGACGGCTAACCAGTACTTGAACAGCAGGATGCCGTCGTCGACCAGCAGCTTCTCGAACACCGGCGCCTCGCGCAGGAACGTCCGGTACTGCTGCTCGGTGCAGTAGCCCATGACCCTCTCGACCCCGACCCGGTTGTACCAGCTGCGGTCCATCAGCAGGATCTCGCCCGCGGCCGGCAGGTGCGGCACGTAGCGCTGGAAATACCACTGCGTGCTCTCGCGGTCGCTGGGCTTGGGCAGCGCCAGCACGCGGCACTGGCGCGGATTCAGGTGTCGGGCGATCGCCTCGATCGCGCCGCCCTTGCCGGCGGTGTCGCGCCCCTCCACGACCACCACCACGCGCCTGCCGCAGTGCTGCAGCCAGCGCGCCATCGCCACCAGCTCCAGCAGCATCGGCTCCAGCAGGGCCTCGTATTGCTTGCGCTTGAGCGTGGCCATCACTTCGGCTTGCGGGCGCCACGGCCCTGGGTATCGGCCATGGTGCGCGCGACTTCCAGCAGCGCCCCCTGCTGCCGCGCGTTGAGCGCGCGATAGGCGCCCAGCAGGTCGTGTTCGCCACGGGTCTGGGCCGGATCGAAGGTGCTGGCGAGTTCGGCCAGCAGGGCGCCGGCCGGCACCCCGAACGTGCGCGCCAGCGCCTCGATCTGGTCCTTCCCCGGGAGCTTCTCGCCCCGCATCCAGGCCTTGACCGTGGCCACGCCGGCGCGGGGGATCGCCGTGGCGATATCGGTCGGCGTCAACCCGCTCGCGCGCGCCAGCAGCTGCAGGGTGTTGTCGAGGGGCATGAAGTCTTTCCTGGGTAGGCAAGCGGACATGGCGGCAGTATCGGACCGGCGCGCCGGTCTGTCAGCCCATGTGCCATCGGTCCGGTCGCTATCCAGGGCGCGCGCGGTGCCTGTGCCAAGGGTCGGTCCGCTACGGCTTCAGCTCTAGGATCGGGCCGATTTCGAGGATGCAAGTTCCAGCATCGCGCGCGACGCGTCCACGAAGTCCTGCGCGAACCCGGCCATGTCGAACAGCCCCGGCTCGCTCCGCGCCTGCCGCAGCCTGAGCCGGACGCGGGACAGCTCCGCCGGGTCCGTCGCCAGCGCCGTCGCTCTGGCGATGAAGGATTCGTCCGAGTCGACGTTCATTTCGTGCAGGCCCAGGTGGTGGTTCATGCTGCCGGCCACCCGCGAGGCGAACGTGGCCCCCGGCAGCGTCAGCACCGGGCACCCCGCCCACAGCGCATCCGATGCGGTGGTGTGCGCGTTGTAGGGATTGGTGTCCAGGAACAGGTCGGCGTGCCGGTAGCGCTGCAGGTAGGCGGCGTGCGGCTGCTTGGCCATGAACACCAGCCGTTGCGGGTCGACGCCATGGCGCTCTGCCTCCATGCGCAGCCGCCGGTCGGCACGCCCTGGGCCGGACAGCAGCCAGAGCACGCTGCGCTCCACTGCCCGCAGCGCCGCCAGCATGCGTCCGAAGCTGCGCGGATTGAGCTTGTAGCTGTTGTTGAAGCAGCAGAACACGAACCCATCCGGCGGCAGCCCGCATTCGCCGCGGGAAACGCCGCCCTCGACGCGGCGCGCGGTGTCCGACGGCTGGAAGCAGCGCGGAAGGCGCATCACGCGTTCGGAAAAATGCGCGGCCAATGCGTCCGGCAGCACGAACCCGTCCGCCAGCACGAAGTCCATCCACGGCGCGCCCGAGGTGCCGGGATAGGCGAGCCAGTTGACCTGCACCGGCGCGGGCCTCATCGCCAGCACCTCGGGCCTGCCGCCGCCGCCCCAGCCGCGCAGGTCGAACAGCAGCTGCACAGCGCGTTCTTTGATCCGCCGAGCGACCGCCCCGTGCGCAAGCCCGGCCACCTCGTGCACCCGCGCCGCCTGGCGAAGGCGCCGGCCCGTTTCGCCATGGTCGGGACGATTGAGCGCGAACAGATGGGCTTCGACCTCCGGCAGACGGCCGATCGCTTCGAACAGCGCGACGGTGAGCAGGCCGGTGGGGTGCGAGCCGAATCCGTTGGACAGGAACCCCATCCGCAGGACCGGGGCCTGCGCATCCGCTTCGGCCTGCGCCGCGGGCGCCGCCGTGATCCTGCGGGCGCTCAGGCGGGCGCACGCCAGCTGCTCGTCGGGCCCGGCGTCCTCGCTGAGGAACCCGAACGGCTCCATGCCCGGCCTGCCCGACGCCACCGCGCGACGCACCTCGGCCGAAAGCCGGTCCAGGTCGCGCCAGTCGCAAATCCGGCGGCGCCAGTTCAACAGGTGCGAGGCGCACACGGGTTCGTCGGGCATCAGGTGGTAGGCGCGCTGGTAGCCGAGCGCGGCGTCCTCGGCCTCGCCGGCGTCCTCGAGCGCGTGCGCCAGCCACAGGGCCATGCCCGGATGGTCCGGCGCCCCGGCCACCGCACTCCGCAGCGCGGATACCGCCAGTGCATGCTCCCCGCGCATCCAGTGCGCGCGGCCCTGGCGCGCGAGCGCCTCCGGGTGCGAAGGCCGCAGCTGCAGGGCGCGCATCGACGCCTGCAGGCCCGCGTGCGCATCACCGCGGTCGAGTTCCGCATCGGAGAGCATCACCCAGGCGATGAAATCGGCAGGGTTCACCGCCACCGCGTGCCGGAGGCGCTGCCGCTCGTCGGGCGGACCGCTCATGCCCGCTCCGGCAGCGGCAGCCGGAAGCGCGAAGTGCCCTCGTAGGCGCGCCAGCCCAGCCGGCGGTACAGGGCCTGGGCGGCCTGGTTGTCATGGCCGGTTTCCAGCTCCAGCCGCAGCGCGCCGGTGTCGCGGGCGAATCCGGCCGCGGCGCCGAGCAGCGCCGCGCCCACGCCGCGCCTGCGTGCCGCGGCCTCCACGTACAGGTCGTTCAAGATCCAGGTGCGCGCGGTGAAGACCGACGAGAACGAGGGGAACAGCTGGGTGAAGCCCAGAGCCTGCCCGTCGAGCTCGGCCAGCAGCACCACCGACTCCCCGCGCCGCAGGCGCTCGTCGAGGAACGCCCGTGCCCGCACCGGATCGGACGGCTGGCCGTAGAACACGCGGTAGCGGTCGAACAGCGGCGCGAGCCGTCCGGTGTCGGCGGGCGACGCGCGACCGACGGCGATGCTCATGCGGCCTCGGTCAGGCGCGCGAGCTCGTCGGCCTGGTGCTCGCGTGTCAGCCGCTCGACCAGTTCGTCCAGGTGGCCCTGCAGGATGTTGGGCAGGTCGTAGAGGGTCAGCCCCTCGACCCGGTGGTCGGTGATGCGTCCCTGCGGAAAGCTGTAGGTGCGGATGCGCTGGCTGCGGTCGCCGCTGCCCACCTGCAGCTTGCGCGACTGCGCCTGCGCCGCCGCCTGCCGGCTGCGTTCGGCCTCCAGCAGCTGGGCCTTGAGCCGCTTCATGGCGCGCTCGCGGTTGGCGTGCTGCGAGCGCTCGGTCTGGTTCTCCACCACCAGCCCGGTCGGCAGGTGGGTGATGCGGATCGCCGATTCGGTCTTGTTGACGTGCTGGCCGCCGGCGCCCGAGGAGCGGAACGTGTCGATCCTCAGGTCGGCCGGGTTGACCTCCACGTCCTCCACCGCCTCGTCGTCGGGGATGATGGCCACGGTCGCGGCCGAGGTGTGGATGCGGCCCTGGGATTCGGTCTCCGGCACCCGCTGCACGCGATGGGTGCCCGACTCGAACTTCAGCCGCGAGAACGCGCCGCGACCGCTGACCTTGGCCACGATCTCCTTGTAGCCGCCGTGCTCGCCGGGGCTGTCGGACTCGATCTCCACCTTCCAGCCCCGGCGCTCGGCGTAGCGCGCGTACATGCGGAACAGGTCGCCGGCGAACAGCGCGGCCTCGTCGCCGCCGGTGCCGGCGCGGACTTCCAGGAACAGGTCGGCGTCGTCGCGCGGGTCCTTGGGGACCAGCAGCAGCGCCAGGTCGTCCTCGAGCCGCGCCAGCCGCGCCTGCGCGCTGGCGATCTCCTCGTCGGCGAACTCGCGCAGGTCCGGGTCGCCGCGCATCGACTGCGCCGCGGCCAGGTCGCGCTTGGCCTTGGCTTCCTCGGCCAGAGCGACGGCGACCGGCTCGAGCTGCGCGAATTCGCGCGAGTACCTGCGGAAGCGTTCGTTGTCGCCGACCACGTCGGGATCGGAAAGCAGCCGCTCCAGCTCCTCGCGGCGCTCGGCCAGTGCCTCAAGCTTTCGGCGCAGCGTCGGAGTCATGGGTCCTGAGTGTCTGGTGATGGATCGGTTGCCGCGGCGGCGGGGAACAGCTTGATCGCGGCGCGCCCCAGCTCGGCGTCGCCGCTCAGCGCGGCCTCGCGCAGGGCGGCCGTCGGCGGGTGCAGCAATCGGTTGGTCAGCGTGTTG
>DATHAV010000486.1:0-1790 GCA_035296505.1 Pseudoxanthomonas sp. | reverse complement strand
CTGGCCCTGGACACGATGGGCTCCGAGCATGCGCGCGCGGAGCTCCGCAGCCTCAAGCGCTCGCTGCACCAACGCGGCGAGCCGGCGCCGGCCGCGCTGCGCCAGGGGCTGGCCCTGCTGCTGCACAGCGACCTGCGTGGCGCGCTGGACCAGTTGGCGATCCCCAGCCTGTGGCTGTCGGGCCGCCGCGATCGCCTGGTGCCGCCGGCCGCGATGGCCGAAGCGGCGCGGATCGCCCGCGGGGAGCATGTCGATATCGCCGGCGGGGGCCACGCGCCGTTCCTGGGGCACGCGGCCCAGGTCGCCGCGGCCCTCGCCGCCTTTGCCGAGCGTGCACTGCGCGCGGGACAGGATCGGGCATGACCCCGCCGTTCGACCCGCGCCACATCCGTCGCGCCTTCTCGCGTTCGGCGGGCGGCTACGATGCCGCAGCGGCGCTGCAGCACGAGGTCGAGAAGCGCCTGCTGGAGTCGCTCGACTACCTGGGCCAGCGGGTTCCGCGGGTGGTGCTGGACGTCGGCAGCGGCCCGGCCCACGCCGCCGCGGCGATGCGCAGGCGCTGGCCGGGGGCGCGGGTGGTGGCGCTGGACCTGGCGCTGCCGATGCTGCGCCAGGCGAAGAAGCGGTCGGGCTGGTGGAGGCCGCTGCACCGCGTGTGCGCCGATGCCCGTGCGCTGCCGATCGTCGAGGGCACGGTCGACGTGCTGTTCACCAACCTGTGCCTGCAGTGGGTGGACGACCTGCCGGCGGTGTTCGCCGGCTTCCGCCGCGTCCTGCGCCCGGGCGGGCTGCTGCTGTGCTCCACCTTCGGGCCGGACACCCTGATCGAACTGCGCGACGCCTTCGCCCAGGCCGACAGCGTGCCGCACGTGAGCCGGTTTCCCGCGATCGCGCAGTTCGGCGATGCGCTGACGGCGTCGGGCTTCCGCGACCCGGTTCTGGACCGCGACCGTTTCACCCTGACCTATCCCGACCTCCCGGCGCTGATGCGCGAGCTGCGGGCGATGGGCGCGACCAACGCTCTGCGGTCGCGCCGGCGCACGCTGACCGGACGTGCGCGCTTCGCCGCCGCCAGCGCGGCCTATGAAACCCTGCGCGGCGCCGACGGCGCGCTGCCCAGCACCTGGGAAGTGATCTATGCGCAGGCATGGGCGCCCCAGCCGGGCGCACCGATCCGCCAGGGCGGCGGCGAGGTCGCGGCCGTGCCGGTGTCGCAGATCCCGATCCGCCGGCGCTCGCGGCACCGGCGCTTCAGCCGCGTATCTGCGCCAGCCAGTCCTGCAGGTTGTAGTAGTTGGTGACCCGCGCGATGCGCTCGTCGCGGATCTCGAAGAACGCGCCGCCGGGCAGCACGTAGCGCTGGCCGTGCGCTTGCGGCAGGCCTTCGCCGGTCTGCAGGTACTCGCCGTGGACCACGTATTCGGCCGCCGCGCGATCGCCGTCACCCGCCGCCAGCACCACGATGTCGCGCAGCTGTTCGCGGTAGCTGGCCGCCATGCGCCGCAGGAACGCGGCGAACGATTCGCGCCCGGTCTGGCGCGGGCCCTGGTTGGGATCGTGGACCACGTCCTCGGTCAGCAGTGCCAGCATCGCGTCCCAGTCGCCACGGTTGAACGCGGCGTAGTAGCCGAGCAGGAGTTCGGTCGCGCGGTCCTGCCTGCGGCAGCCATCGATCGTCATCGGCGGGATCGTGCGGCCGGGGGGAGCCGGCATCATAGCGCCGGCGGTTTCAAGCCGCTTCGGACAGCAGGTCGCGGTGGAAGAAGTACACCTCCTGCAGCAGGAAGCGC
>DATHAV010000485.1:0-1679 GCA_035296505.1 Pseudoxanthomonas sp. | reverse complement strand
GCGCGAGCACGCGCTTGACATTGCCGTCGAGGATCGCGAAACGGTCGCCCCAGGCCTGCGCCAGGACCGCGGCGGCCGTGCTGCGCCCGATGCCGGGCAGCGCTATCAGGGCGTCGAGGTCGCGCGGAAGCTCGCCTCCGTGCCGCTCCACGCACAGCCGCGCGGCGGCGTGCAGGTTGCGGGCGCGGGCGTAGTAGCCCAGCCCGGACCACTGCGCCAGCACGTCGTCCAGCTTGGCCGCGGCCAGCGCCGGCAGGGTGGGGAAGGCGGCGACGAAGCGCTCGAAGTAGGGAATCGCGGTCTTGACCTGGGTCTGCTGCAGCATGATTTCCGACAGCCACACCCGGTAGGGCGCGCGCGGATGCTGCCAAGGCAGGTCGTGGCGGCCGCAGCGATCGAACCAGCCGAGCAGCCGCGAGGCGAAGGAGTCGGCCACGCTCATCGCGGCGCCGCGTCCGCCGGCAGGTCCGGGTCCTGCATCTGGATCTGCACGCCTTCCAGCGTGGCGCCGGAGATCTCCACGCGCGGGGTCGAGACGGTGCCGCTCAGCGGCGGCAGCGGGGATCCGTTTTCGCCCCGATCGCGCCATGCCAGCATCTCGGTCAGGCGGAAGCGTCCGTCGAACGCCGTGTCCTCGCGCTTCAGCTGCAGCGTGACGACTTCGGACAAGTCGCTGGGGCCGGCGTAGCCCAGCGCGAACGGCAGCGGCGCATCGGATCCACCCAGCGGCGGCGGCAGCGCCGGCCACCCGGGCGGCCAGCGCCGCAGGCGTCCGCGCAGATCCAGGCGCAGATTCTGGGCCAGGGCGAACGAACCTTCGCCCTCCAGCGTCGGCACCGCTCCGTCTCCGCGCACGGCAAGGGACACCGGCCGCAGGCGCAAGCCATCGCCCGGCAGCTGCACGGAGCCGGCGATACCGAAGGCGAACGGCAGCTCATCGCCGTCCGCGGCATAGCGCGAGTAGCTGCCGAGCACCGCCCGCTCCAGGCGCAGCGTCTCGCCGTCGCGCACCAGCGCCGACAGTCTTACGCGCGAGGGCAGGCGCCACGCCGCGGTCTCGGGCGAAATGTTCCCGACGACACCTAGCCCGGCATCGAGCGATGGCCTGGTCATCCCGAGGTGCAGGTCGAACGGCGCGGAAAAGCCGCTGCCGGCGTAGCGCCCGCGCAGCTTGCTGAGGAGCGCGGCCCCAGGCGCCAGCGACGGCAGCTCCACGTCCAGGTCCTGCAGTCGCCAGTCCTCTCCGATTACCTGGCCGCCGCTCACGGTGAGACCGCGGGTCAGCGTCGGCAGCGGCCTATCGCCCGGGGGGCGCGTCGCCAGCCATGCCCGCAGTGCGGCGATGTCCAGCACCGGCGCGTCGAGTTCGATGTGGGTGATGGTGAGGTCGGCGCCGCGCGTGCGCAGCGTGGACCAGGGCACCGCGATCAGGATGCGGTCGGCGCGCAGCAGCGGCGTGCCGGCGCCGCGCATGCGTGCGGTGAGATCGCGCACCACGATCTGCGGGGTGCCGCGCAGGCGGTATTCGGCGGCGCCGGTGGCGGTGATTTCCAGATCCAGCGCGCGCGCGGTCACCCCGAGCACAGTGGCGGCCAGGTTGTCCGTGCGCATCATCCAGCCCAGCGCCAGCGCGGCGACCAGCAGCGTCGCCAGCGCCAGCATTGCGATCTTCCGGCGCC
>DATHAV010000484.1:0-1834 GCA_035296505.1 Pseudoxanthomonas sp. | reverse complement strand
CCAGCATCTCCTGGATGTAGCGGATGTCGGCGCCGTTCTCCAGCATGTGCGTGGCGCAGGCATGCCGGAACAGGTGCGTGGCGCCAGGCCGCTCGATGCCGGCGAAGGCCATGTAGCGCTTCACCTTGTCGGCCAGCCACGCCGGACTGATCGGCTCGCCGTAGTCGGTCACGAACAAGGCCTCGGTGTCGGCCGCCAGCAGCTGCGGCCGTGCTTGGGTCAGGTACTTGTCCACCCAGGCCGCCGCGCGTTCGCCCAGCGGCACCACGCGGTCACGCCGGCCCTTGCCCTCGCGCACGAACACCAGCCGCCGGTTCAGATCGAGGTCGTAGCGTTGGAGCGCCGGCAGCTCCATGCGCCGCAGGCCGGTGGCGTACAGCAGTTCCAGCATGGCTCGGTCGCGCAGGCCGGCCGGCGTCGAGGCTTCCGCCTCGTGCAGGATCGCGTCGATGTCCTGCACGGCCAACAGCGTCCGAGGCAGGCGCTTGGGCTGCTTCGGCAACTGCAACTCCGACGCCGGATTGCTGGCGATGTGGTGCTCGCGCGTCAGCCACTTGAACCAGGTCTTCAGCGGCGCGAGCGCCCCGGCCTGGCTGCCCAGCGTCAGCGGCGTGCCGTCGGGCTTGCGGTAGGTGAACAGGTGCCGCTGGTAGCGTTCCAGCACCGGCGCGGTGATCGCGCACGGATCGGCCAGCTCACGCTCGGCGCACCAGCCGATGAACCGCCGCAGCGCGATCCTGCGGGCGCGCACGGTGTCTTCGCTGTAGCCGTGGACCAGCATCCACTCGAAGTGCGCATGCATGTAGCGCGTGAGCGGATGCGATGCCAGTGGGTCAGATCGCCGTGTGCGCGGCCCGGCCGGCTTCACCGCCGCCGCCTTGCGGGTCTTGATCCGCTGGCCCTGGCGCGGCATCAGACGAGCGCCCCCGCGCCGTTGTGGCTACGACTATGACGCGGCAACTCGCGCGGCTCTGGAAGTGGATTTTCCTTAGAAGCAGCCACTAAAGAAGAAGAACCCGCGTGCGCACAAGGCGTTACCGGAGTTTTCGGGGCTTGCACGGTGGGTGCAAGCGGGGTGCTTTCGGGATGCAAGGTGGGTGCGGGGGTCGCCGCTTTGGGTGCAAGGTTCGCCGCTGGGGGGGTGAGGTGGGAAGTCGTAGCCACAGATTCCAGCGTCTCCACGTCCAGCAAGCCGATCAGTTGCGGCCTGTCCAGCGCCACGTCGCCATCGAACAGCAGCTCGTAGACGAAGCGCTGGCCAGCGCCGCCCCGATGCACCAACAGATACTCAAGTGCCACCAGCCGCTCGACGTGCAAGCGCAACGCCGTGTCGGTGATGCCGGCCACCGCCCGCAGCTCGCGCCGAGTAAAGCGCACCGCCTCGCGTGGGATCGCCTGTTCCTGTATGCGCGCATCGACCAGCGCCACGATCAACCTCAGCACGCGCCGCGTCTGCGGCGGCAGTTCGTCCAGGCTGCGGCCCAACACCTCGCCGGCCAAGCGGTTGGCCAGCGCGATATCGGCGCGTGTGACCTCGATGTACTCGATCGCCTGACCGGCGACGGTGGCCGTTCCGACCGGCCGCTGGTGCTGGTGCAGGAACGCGATCGCATCGATCAAGGTCAGGTACTTGGCATGGTCGCGCCGCATCCGCGTGCTCTCGCTGCGGAACGTCAGCGCCTCGGCATAGGGATTCACCACCGCCACCGGGCGCAGCAACGTCTGCGCGGCCTGGTGCAGGGTGCGGATGGATTGGGCCTCTTTGCCGGCCAACAGCCCTTGCAACGTCCGCGCCGACCGTTGCCGTGCATGGATCGCCGCGGTCTGCTCGCGG
>DATHAV010000483.1:0-3071 GCA_035296505.1 Pseudoxanthomonas sp. | reverse complement strand
CCGATGGTGGTGACCGACTTGTTGACGCCGTCGTAGTTGCAGGTGATGGTGCCGGCGCCGACGTTGACCCCGCTGCCAACCTGCGCATCGCCCAGGTAGGTCAGGTGGTTGGCCTTGCTGCCCGCGCCCAGCGTGGTCTTCTTGGTCTCGACGAAGTTGCCGACATGCACGCCGTCGGCCAGCACCGTTCCCGGGCGCAGGCGCGCGTACGGCCCGATGTGCGCGGCGCCCTCGGCGACCACTCCTTCCAGATCGCAATGCGCGCGCACCTGGGTGCCGGGGCCGAGCTTCACGTCCTTGAGCCGCGTGAACGGACCGATGCTGACGCCATCGCCCAGTTCGACCGTCCCCTCCAGCACCACGTCGACGTCGATCTGCACGTCGCTGCCGGCACTGACCGTGCCGCGCTGGTCGAAGCGCGCGGGATCCGACAGCCGCACGCCCTGCGCGCACAGCGCGCGCGCATTGCGCAGCTGCAACGCGCGCTCAAGCTGCGCCAGCTGCCACGGGTCGTTGGCGCCCTCGGCCTCCATCGGGTCGGCGACCAGCACCAGTTCGGCGGCGCTGTATTCGGCGGCGGCGGCGGCGAAGATGTCGGTGAGGTAGTACTCGCCCTGCGCGTTGTCGTTGGTGAGATGCGCCAGCCAGCGCTTCAGCGCGGTCGACTCAGCCGCGATGATGCCGGTGTTGACCAGGCGCAGGCGGCGCTGGTCGGCGTCGGCGTCCTTCTGTTCGACGATCGCCGCCACCCGGCCCTCGGCGTCGCGGACGATGCGTCCGTAGCCGGTGGGGTCGTCGAGTTCGGCGCCGAGCACCGCCAGGCGCCCCGGCGACGCCAGCAGCGCGCGCAGGGTTTCGCTGCGGATCAGCGGCACGTCGCCGTACAGCACCAGCACCGTGGCCGAATCGGGAACCCGCGGCATCGCCTGTTCGACCGCATGGCCGGTGCCCAGGCGCCGGGCCTGTTCGGCCCAGTGCAGGTCTGGCTGGTCGGCGAACGCCGCCCGCACCTGGTCGCCGCCGTGGCCGTGGACGATGTGGATGCCGTCCGGCGCCAGCGCGCGCGCCGCCGCGATCACCTGCGCCAGCATCGGCTGGCCGGCGATCGGCTGCAGCACCTTGGGCCGCGAGGAGCGCATGCGCTTGCCTTCGCCGGCGGCGAGGATGACGACGTGGAGTGGTGTGGTCATGAAGGCGCTGGTCGGATGGCTGGACTCATTCTAGAACGCCCCGCTGGTAGCATGCGCGCGATGGATCAGCCCTCCCCTCGCGCCGCGGACGCGACCAGCGCACAGCAAGAGCAGTTCGCGTGGGGCCGCGCGCTGCTGTGGTCGGGTGTTCCTCCGTGCCTGTTCGGCCTGTATCGACACGACCTTTGGCGACAGTGGCCCTCCGGGCGCTTTGGCGAACTGGTGGCGCTGTCGCTGCTGGCAATGCTGCTGGCCTGGCCGCTGAGGCATTTCGCACGCCTGACGTGGGCGTCGGCACTGGGGGTCGTATGGCTTGCGGCACTGGTGCCGTTCGCCGGTGCGCTGCCGGTGCTGGCGGTCGTGGCGATCGCCATGGCCTGCGCGGGGCTGGGATCTTTCGTGGTTCGTGATGCCCCACTGGCGCTGCAGGCCGCATGTGGCCTCGTGCTGCTGGGCACGTTGCTGGGCTGGGGGCTGCCGCTTCCCATCCACTTCCGCTGGCTTTATCTGGCCCTCTGCATTGGCCTGGTCCTATGGCGCCAGCGAGCGCTTCGGCAGGCGCTGGCGCAGGGGGCCGCTTGTTGGCACCAGGCGGTCCAGAGCGAACCCAAACTTGCTGCATTGGCGGTCATCGCTCTTGGGCTGGCCAGCACCGGCTGCTGGCTGCCCACCCTCCAGGTCGACGACCTCGGCTATCACCTGCGGCTGCCCTGGGCGCTGGCGGCCGAGGGGCGCTACCTTCTAGAAGCGGACACCCATATCTGGGCGCTGGCGCCATGGCTGGGCGATGTGCTGCAGGCGGTTGCGCAAGTCATGGCCGCGGCCGAATCCCGCGGCTCCTTGAACGCACTTTGGGTCCTGATCACCGCGGCCGGTGTCTGGGCGCTGGCGACGGCACTGCATTGCGGTGAACGCGGCGCGTGGCTCGCAGTGGCACTGTATGCCAGCCTGCCGCTGACCGCAGTGCTCGGCGCCAGCATGCAGACCGAGACGCCAACTGCCGCGTTGCTGGTTTGGCTGGCGTGGGCGATCGTAGCGGCGGCCCCTGGGCCGCGTGCGGGTCTGGCTGCCGCGATCCTGGTGGCCGGGCTGCTTGCGCTCAAGCTCGCGGCCGCGGCATTCGCGCTGCTGCTGCTGCCGTGGGCGTTGTGGCGCTGGCGGCGGCGCCCGTTTCGCGTTGCACTGGCGGCATTGTTGGCGGTGGGGTTGGGCGGCAGCAGCTACGCCTACGCCAGCATGGCCGCGGGCAATCCTTTCCTCCCTTTGTTCAATGGGTACTTCAGGTCGCCGTTCTTCGCCGCGTTTGACTTCAAAGACGCGCGCTGGCACGCGGGGTTCGATGCGGCGCTCCCTTGGAACCTCACCTTCGACAGCGGGCGCTATCTAGAGGCCTATGCGGGCGCCGGTGGGTTTGTGCTGGTAGCGCTTGCAGGTGCGTGGCTGATTGCGCTCATAGATCGACGCAGCCGCTCGCTGGCGGTCATGTCCACGCTGCTGTTCGCAGTACCGCTGATCCCGACCCAGTATCTGCGCTATGTGTTTCCCGCACTGGTGCTTTTGACCACCGTATTGGTCGCCGCCGCGATCCACGCCGATCGTCAGCGTGCAGGCATGCTGCTGGTGGCGCTGTGCGTGCTGAACTTCGCGTTCCAGGCTAACGGCCACTGGATGTTGCGCAGCGGTGCGCTCAAGCAGGCGCTACACAGCGTTGGCAGCGATGCGCCATTGTTCGAGCATTATGCGCCGGAGCGACTGCTGGCATCGCGCATCCGTGCAAGCGAAGCCCCGCAGGGGAACGTGCTGGCGCTGGATCCCGCACATCCCACCAGCGCGGAGTTCGGGAGCCGAGGTCGCACCACCTCGCAGTACGATTTTTCGCTG
>DATHAV010000482.1:0-7746 GCA_035296505.1 Pseudoxanthomonas sp. | reverse complement strand
CGATCAGGGCAAGGTCGACATCGCTACCGTTACCGGGCTTGAAGCCGGTCAGCAGGATCGTCGCCGCACCCAGCAACGCCGCCATGCCCAAGCGGGCAAGAATCGAATTCATGAGGGTTCTCCGTAGTGAAAAAGGGATTCAAGCCAGGGGATTATTAACCATTCCCGTTGCCTGCGTCAGCCCGCACCCGGCAGGTTGCGGAGGCAAGGCCCGGATGCTGCTGCGCGGGCGGGGACGGCGCGGCAACGGTCGCTGCCGGTGGGCTCGGCTAGAATGCCCGAACTCCCGACCGCCTCGAGCCGCTCCATGACCGCTCCCCTCGCCTACCGCCGCATCCTGCTCAAACTGTCCGGCGAGGCGTTGATGGGAAGCATGGACTACGGCATCGATCCGGCGATCATCGGCCGCATCGCCCGGGAGATCATCGAAGCCAGCGATGCGGGCGCCGAGATCGGCCTGGTCATCGGCGGCGGCAACATTTTCCGCGGCGCGGGCCTGGCGGCCAGCGGCATGGACCGGGTGACGGGCGACCAGATGGGCATGCTGGCCACGGTGATCAACGCGCTGGCCATGCAGGACGCTTTGGAAAAGCTGGGCGCGCGGGTGCGGGTCATGAGCGCGATCAAGATCAACGACGTGTGCGAGGACTACATCCGCCGGCGCGCCGTGCGCCATCTCGAGAAAGGCCGCATCGCCATATTCGCCGCCGGCACCGGCAACCCCTTCTTCACCACCGATTCGGGCGCCGCGCTGCGCGCGATCGAGATCGGCGCCGACCTGCTGCTCAAGGCCACCAAGGTGGACGGCGTGTACGATCGCGACCCGGGCAAGTTCCCCGACGCCGTACGCTTCGACCGCTTGAGTTACGACGAGGTGCTGGGCCGCGACCTGCAGGTCATGGACACCGCCGCCTTCGCCCTGTGCCGCGACAGCGATCTGCCGCTGCGCATCTACGACCTGTCGGTGTCCGGCAACCTGATGCGGATCCTGCGCGGCGAGAATGTCGGGACTCTAGTTCAGGGACGCAGCTGAGCCCGGCGGACCAGCCCCGCCAGCCCCGCCCGCGCCCTGTCGGCCCCCTCGGCAGGCCGGGTAAGCGGGCGCTTGGACGCCTATAGGCCGGATGCTTGTAAGGGCCGTTGAGATAGCTCTGCGATTGCACCAGTGCAGCGCTGCCGTCGCTGGGGCCGCTTTATGAAGCGGCGCGTGCGCGGTCGCCGAAGCTGGCGATCACCTGTAGTTGGAAAAACCGCGAAGCCTGGACGGATCTCGCGCCATCGGCGGCTTCGCCAAAAAAGTTCGGCCCCGCAGAGAAGATCGCCGAATGCATCGGCAACGTCCGCAGCGTGATCGGCAACCGCGTCGATGCCAGGCCGGCCCACGGGGATTTCGTCTCCCGCCGCCAAGCCACCGCGTTAACCACGCGGCGGGGGAATGGCGCAACGCTCAGTCCGGCCGGGCGTAGTAGACGCCGTGCGGCGGCAGGTACAGCACGCCTTCCTGCTCGCGGGCCGACACCAGGCCGGGGCCGTGGAGCGGTTGCGCGGCCAGGCCGCCGGGCAGCGGCCACTGTACGGGCTGCGCCGACAGGTTGAACACCGCCAGCACCCGGCTTTGGCCGTGCGTGCGGATAAAGGCCAGCACCGGCTCGGGCGCGTCGATGAATTCGATGTCGCCCCACTGCAGCGCCGGCAGGGACTCGCGCCAGCGCAGGAATGCGCGCGCCGAATTCAGGTTGGAGGCGGGATCGCGTTCCTGCACGCCCACCGCGCGCAGGCGGTGCTCGTCGGCGATCGGCAGCCATGGATCGCCCGCGCTGAAACCCGCGTGCGCACCGTCGCTCCACGGCATCGGCGTGCGGCACCCGTCGCGGCCCTTGAAGTTGGGCCAGAAGGTCTTGCCGTAGGGATCCTGCAGCGCCTCGAACGGCACCTTCGCTTCGCCCAGGCTCAACTCCTCGCCCTGATACAGGCATGCGGAACCGCGCAGCGAGCACACCAAGGCGAGCAGCTGCTTCCCGAAGCCGTCCGCCGCGCCATCGCCGGCCCAGCGCGTAACCGCACGCTGCACATCGTGGTTGGAGATCGCCCAGCACGGCCAGCCTTCGGCCATCTTGCCTTCGAGGCTCTCGACGGTGCCGCGGATGTGGGCGGCGCTGAACTCGTCGGTCAGCAGCTCGAAGCTGTAGCCCATGTGCAGGCGGCGGCCGTTGACGTATTCGCCCATGGTCGCCAGCGAGTCCTCCGAAGAAATTTCGCCTAGCGTGGTCGCAGCCGGATACCGGTCGAGCAGCGCCCGCAGGTCCTCCAGGAACTGGAGGTTCTCCGGCTGCGTGTTGTGGTGGTGGTGGTACTGGAACGCGTACGGATTGTCCGGGCCGAAGCCGCGGCCCACGCGCATCTCCGCCGGCTTGGGCGGGTTGTCGCGCAGCTGCGGGTCGTGGAAGCAGAAGTTGATCGCGTCCAGGCGCAGGCCATCGACGCGGCGGTCCAGCCAGAACCCGATGTTGTCCAGCGCCGCCTGCCGCACCTGCGGGTTATGGAAGTTGAGGTCGGGCTGCGAAAACAGGAAGTTGTGCAGGTAGTACTGCCTCCGCCGCGGCTCCCAGCGCCAGGCGACGCCGCCGAAGATCGACATCCAGTTGTTGGGTGGGGTGCCGTCGGGCCTGGCGTCGGCCCAGACGAACCAGTCGGCCTTGGGGTTGTCGCGGCTCTCGCGGCTTTCCTTGAACCACTCGTGCTCCACCGAGCAATGGCTCAGCACCTGGTCGATCATCACCTTAAGCCCCAGGCCGTGGGCCTTGGCCAGCAGGCGGTCGAAATCCTCCAGCGTTCCGAACAGCGGATCGACGTCGCGGTGGTCGGCGATGTCGTAGCCGAAATCGGCCATCGGCGACTTGAAGAACGGCGAGATCCAGATCGCGTCCACGCCGAGGCTGGCCACGTAGTCCAGCCGGTCGACGATGCCCGGCAGGTCGCCCACGCCGTCGCCGTTGGTGTCCATGAAGCTGCGCGGATAGATCTGATAGATCACGGCACCGCGCCACCAGCGATGGTCGGCCATTCCTTCCCCTCGCCCTTTTCGATTTGGCGGCGCTCCCCGCGCCGCGGCGGGCGCCACTATTCCATGGCCAGCGCGCGCGACTTTGGCGTCGCCAGCGCTCGCGGCATGAATACGTATGCGGCTTGAGCGGCGGTGGACGCCGCCGATCCGATGTTCCGCATGCCGACAAACCGCTCGAAGACGGCGGCGTGGAGTGGAAAAACAAGGCCCGGCGACGCCTGCGCGTACGCACGCGGAACAGCCACGAGCGTTCCGATCTTCCCAGCGCGTGTTTGCACTGCAGCATGGTTTCCGCCGGCCTTGGCTGCACCATTGCACCGGCCACGCCGTGGTCCTTGCACCCGCGCCCCTCGAGAACATGCATCGATGAATCGCCAACCGCCGCTGTCCTTCTGGCAGATCTGGAACATGTCGTTCGGCTTTCTCGGCATCCAGTTTGGCTTCGCGCTGCAGGGCGGCTTCATGTCGCGCATCTTCCAGACGCTCGGCGCGGACAAGGATTCGCTGCCGCTGCTGTGGATCGCGGCGCCGCTGACCGGCCTGCTGGTGCAGCCGATCATCGGCTGGTTCAGCGACCGCACCTGGCATCCGGTGCTCGGCCGCCGCCGTCCCTACTTCCTGGCCGGCGCCATCCTCAGTTCGATCGCGCTGGTGTTCATGCCGCACTCGCCCACGCTGTGGATGGCCGCGGGCCTGCTGTGGGTGCTGGATGCGTCGATCAACGTCAGCATGGAACCGTTCCGCGCGCTGGTCGCCGACAAGCTGCCCGAACGCCAGCGCTCCTACGGCTTCGCGCTGCAGACCCTATCATCGGCATCGGCACCTGGGTGGTCAACAACCTGCCCTGGTTCATCGCCGAGCTCGGCGTGCCCAACGAGGCCGGTCCGGGCGTGGTGCCGCCGTCGGTCAAGATCGCCTTCGCCATCGGCGCCCTCGTGTTCCTGGGCAGCATCCTGGTCACGGTGTTCACCACCACCGAGTATCCGCCGGAGGACCTGGAGAAGTTCCGGGCGGAGAAAAAGACGGGAGGCAACTTCCTCGCCGGCATCGCCCGCCACGTGGCGCGCATGCCGGTGCAGATGCGGCGCCTGGGCGCGGTGCAGTTCTTCAGCTGGCTGGCGTTCTTCTCGATGTGGAGCATGGCCACGCCGGGCCTGACCGAACACGTGTTCGATGCGCCCGCGCCCGACCCGGCCGCGTTCGACATGGGCGTGGCCGCGCAGGCGGCCGCGTTCCGGTCCGCCAACGGCGCGTTCCAGGATGCGGCCGACCTGGTCGGCTCGTACATGGGTTACTACGGCCTGTCCTCGATGGTGGTGGCGCTGCTGCTGAGCTTCTACGCCGCGCGCCGGCCGTTGAACCGCAGGGCCGTGCATTTCGGCTCGCTGACGCTCGGCGGGATCGGCTTCATCTCGATGTGGTTCGTGCCCGGCCCGGGCTGGCTGATCCTGTCCTTCGCCCTGGTGGGCGTGTCCTGGGCCAGCATCCTGTCGATGCCCTACGCGCTGCTGTCCAGCCACGTGCCGGCCGACAGGATGGGCATCTACATGGGCATCTTCAACATGTTCATCGTGATCCCGCAGATCGCCGCCGCCACTTTGCTGGGGCCGGCGCTGCGCAACCTGTTCGACAACCAGGCCATCTTCGCCCTGGTGATCAGCGGCGCGAGCCTGATTCTCGCCGCGCTGTGCCTGGTGCGCGTGGAGGAAACCGCCGCGCGCGACGAACGCATTTCGCCCAGCCTGCAGGTGCACCGATGATCCGTTCTGCGCCGTTCCCACCGTCGCTGCTGGCCGGTGCGCTGCTGGCCTTCGCCTGCGCGCCGGCGGCCCTCGCGGCCGACTCGCTCTACGGCACCGCCGAACCGTTCGCCAGCGAAGCGATCTATTTCGTGGTCACCGACCGCTTCGTCAACGGCGATCGGTCCAACGACCAGCGCGACCAGGGCGGCGCCTTCCCGACCTTCGACCGGCCGACCCCGGGCGCGCCCAAGGGCGAGTCCGACAACATCGGCTACCTCGGCGGCGACTTCCGCGGCATCGTGGACAACGCGCGCTACATCCGCGACATGGGCTTCACCGCGGTCTGGGTGACGCCGATCGTCGACAACCCCGACCAGGCCTTCAGCGGCGGCAAGCCGGCCGGCTGGGGCAGCTTCTGGACCGATCGCGGCAAGACCGGCTACCACGGCTACTGGGGCGTCAACTTCTACAGGCTCGATGAGCACCTGCCCAGCAAAGGGCTCGACTTCGCCGGGTTCACCGCGGCGATGAAGGCCGCCGAATTGGACGTGGTGCTGGACATCGTCGCCAACCACGGCTCGCCGTCCTACACCATGCCCAGGGACCAGCCGATGTTCGGCGAGGTCTACGGCCGCGACGGCACGCTGCTGGCCGACCACCAGAACCTGCCGCCCGAGCGCCTGGATCCGGAAGACAATCGGCTGCACGCGTTCTACAACAAGGCCGGCGGCCTGGCGGAGCTGTCGGACTTCGATGAGGACAACCCGGCGGTCATGGAGTACCTGGTCGGCGCCTACCTGCAGTGGATCGACCAGGGCGCGGCCGCGTTCCGCGTCGATACCATCGGCTGGATGCCGCACGGGTTCTGGAAGGAATTCGCCGACCGCATCCGCCGGCGGCACCCGGGCTTCTTCATGTTCGGCGAGAACTTCAGCTACGACGCCGCCGCCATCGCCGGGCACACGCTGGCGCGCAACGGCGGCATCAGCGTGCTCGACTTCCCGATGCGGCAGAAGATGATGGAGGTGTTCGAGAAGCGGGGCAGCGACTTCGCCGAACTCGGCAAGGCGCTGTACCTGCAGGACGGCCCCTACGCCAACCCCTACGACCTGGTGACCTTCTACGACAACCACGACATGGCGCGCCTCGAGCGCCTCAAGGCCAGCGTTACCGGGATGGTTTGGCTCTCCACCGGCTCGTCCTGGATCAGCCTGAGCAGGGTTTCGACCAACAGGGCGCCGGCCAGCTTGGTGTCCTGGCGCACGGTCGACAACGACGGGTGCACGAACCCGGCCAGCGGGATGCCGTCGAAGCCGGCCACGGCCACGTCGCCCGGGACCTGCAGCCCGTGTTCGTGCAGCGCTTTCATCGCGCCGATGGCGATCAGGTCGCTGGCGCCGAACAGCGCATCGAAACGCACCTCGCGCCGCAGCAGTTCGCACGCGGCCTCGTAGCCGGACTGCTCGCCGGTGATCGCGTCCACCTGCAGCTCGGGATTCGCTTCCAGGCCCGCCATGCCCAACGCGGCCGCGTAGCCGCGGTGGCGCTCCATGAACTCGGGATAGTGCGCCGAGGCATGGCCGAGGAAGGCGATATCGCGCCGCCCTCGCTCCAGCAGATGATCGGTGATGTCGTGGCCGCCCTGGAAGTTGTCGCAGCCGATCGACACGCCCGGCTCGCCCGGTAGCGCCGCGCCCCAGCGCACGAAATGCGTGCCCTGCTCCACCAGCCGCTGCAGCCGCGAATGCGATTCCAGGTAGTCCCCGTAGCCGAGCAGGATCAGGCCGTCGGCCTTGTTGCTGTCCTCGTAGTCGGCCTGCCAGTCGGTCGACAGCTGCTGGAACGAGATCAGCAGGTCGTAGCCCTGCAGCGCGCAGGCGCGGGTGATCGAGCCCAGCATGGACAGGAAGAACGGATTGATCTGGGGTTCGGCGGGCGTGGGGTCTTCGAAGAACAGCAGCGCCAGCGTGCCGGAGTGCTGCCGGCGCAGGTTGGACGCGTTCTTGTCGACCTTGTAGTTGAGCTGCTCGGCGATCGCCTGGATGCGGCGGCGCGTTTCCTCATTGACCATGGGACTGCCGCGCAGTGCCCGCGATACCGTGGGTTGGGAAACCCCCGCCAGGTGGGCGATGTCCAGGGAAGTGGCCTTGCCCTTGATCGTCATCGACCGCGATACGTGGAAAACAGGGCCGGATGATGCCACGGATGGCGGCCCGGCCGCGGAGGCGGATCCAGGCGATGCGCTGCGGTCGCCGCATCTCTTGGGATACAGCCGCCGCTTCGGCAACTCGGCAACGACCAGGCGAACAGGCATCGCATGAGGCAGTAGCGAATCGGATCCAGGGCGTGCTCAGGGATGATTTCGCCGCGAGGCCGGAATGGTCAACCCGACAGCCGCTCGCGCAGCGCCTCGTAACGCTTGGGCAGCGCATCGGCGTGCGCCGGGCGACGCAGCAATGCGTCCAGTGAACGCGGCACCTCGAGCGGCCGACCGATCAGCGGCTCGACCACTCCTTCGAACTTGGCCGGATGGGCGGTGGCGGCCACTGCCCAATGGCCCGGTTCGCCCGCGGCCCGCAGGTCCTGCAGCGCCTTCACCGCGGTCGCGGTGTGGGGGCAGAAGGCTTCGCCGTGCCGGCGGTAGCGATTGGCGATGACAGTCGCGATCTGCGCATCGTCGATCGACACGGCGGTGAACGCGGCGCGCAGCGCGGTGTCATCGCCGCCGTACAGCCAGCGCAGACGCTCGAAGTTGCTCGGCGCCCCGACGTCCATCGCATTGGCGAGCGTGGCGACGCTGGGCGCGGGCACGTAGCCGGCGCCGGCGAAAAACCTCGGCAGCACGTCGTTGGCGTTGGTCGCCAGCACGATGCGCCCCAGCGGCGCGCCCAGCGCCCGCGCCATGATCGCGGCCATCGCGTTGCCCAGGTTGCCTGTGGG
>DATHAV010000481.1:0-2430 GCA_035296505.1 Pseudoxanthomonas sp. | reverse complement strand
GGGCGTCGCGGTCGCCCAGACCCTGGCCGCGCCCGGCGATGGCGCGCTGCGGCTGTACGCCAAGCGCGAGCGCGTGGACCAGTCCGAGGATGCGCAGGGGCGGGAGATCAGCGACGGCTGGACCCAGCGCCAGAGCGGCTTCCGCGCCGACTGGCAGCGCGAGGGCGACGAATTCCGCCTGCAGGGCGACGTCCTGCGCGGCGAGTCGTCGCCGCGCCCGTTCGGTGCCGTCGAGGTATCCAGCCACAACCTTACCGGCCGCTGGACCCGCACCGTCTCGTCCCAGCGCCAATGGTCGCTGCAGGGCTACTACGACGTGGTCGATCGCCTCGATCCGCAGGTGATCGACGACCGCATGACCACCGCCGCGCTCGAGTTCAGCCACGACAGCGTGCGCGGCCCCCATCGCCTCACCTGGGGCCTGGGCTACCGTCGGGCCTGGGACCAAAGCGCTCCCGGCGCGCTGGCGAGACTGATTCCCGACCGGCGCACGCTGCAATGGGGACACGCCTTCGTGCAGGACCAGATCGCGCTGAGCGGGCGGGCGAGCGCCGAGCTGGGCCTGCGCGTGGAGACCAATTCCTACACCGGCGTGGAGCTGCTGCCGACCGCCCGGCTGTCGCTGCGGCGCGAGGACGGCAGCCTGCTGTGGGGAGCGCTGTCGCGCGCGGTGCGCTCGCCGGCGCGCTTCGACCGCGAGTTCTACTTTCCCGCCAGCGAGCCCTACTTCATCCGCGGCGGGGCGGGATTCCAAGCCGAGGTCTCCAACGTCGCCGAGTTCGGCTACCGCACGCGCCCGGCCGACTGGCTGTCGCTCTCGCTCACCGGCTTCCACCACTGGCACGACGGACTGCGCGGCGGGCAGCCGGCCCTGGGCGGTGGCGTAATGGTCGCCAACCGGGTGGAAGGCCGCACCTACGGCGTCGAAGGCTGGGCCACGCTGCGTATGCCCGGCGACTGGGAGGTGGCGGCCGGCTTTCTGGAGCTGCGCCAGCGCCTGCGCCTGATGCCGGGCTTCGCCGACCTCGACGCGGTACGCAACCAGGGCAACGACCCGGAGCATCAACTGCTGCTGCGGGCCACGCACAGGGTCGGCGAGCGGCAGCAGCTGTCGGCGCTGGCGCGCTACGTCGGCGCGCTTCCCGATCCGGCGATTCCTTCCTACGTCCAGGTGGACGCGCGCTGGAGCTACGCGCCCACCCAGCGCATCGAGGTGGGGCTGGGCGTGCGCAATCTGCTGGACGAGCGCCACGCCGAGCTGCAGCCCTCCGACGGACTGGCCGCCAGCCAGTTCCGGCGCATGGTCCATCTGGACCTGCGCGTCGGCTGGTGACGGCCATGGCCGCGGGTTCGCGCGCGCCGATCGCCCGCCTCGGCGCGGGCATGACGGCTTCGGCGCCCAGCATGCTGCTGGGCCTGTTGCTGTGGATGGGAATCGCGGCGCCCTTCGTCCCGTTGACCGCGCGTGCCGCACCCCTGGACGAAACCACTGTCCATGCGGCCTATGTGATCAATTTCGTCCGCTACTCGCGCTGGCCGAGGCTGGCGCCGGGCGCGCCGCTGGTGATCGCGACCTTGGGCGGGTCCGAAGCGGCCGAGGCGCTGCGCGGGCTGGCGAGCCGCGCCGGTCAGGTGGAAGGGCATCCCCTCGAAGTCAGGCCACTGGCGCTGGCCCGCGTTCCCCCGTCGCTCGAAGAGGCCATGACCGTCATCGGCGCCGAAGCCGCGGATGCGCAGCTGGTCTTCGTCGACGCCGACCACCGCGCCTGGAACCGGGCGGTGATCGCGGCGCTGGCCGGGCGGCCGGTGCTCACGGTCGGCATGGGCAGCGAGTTCGTCGCCGGCGGCGGGATGTTCGGCTTGGTGAATCGCGAGGGGCGGGTGGTGTTCACCGCCAACAAGGAAGCCATCGCCCGCAACCCGGTGGACGTCAGCGCGCGCGTGCTGATGCTGGCGCGGCCGCTCGAACCGGGCGGCGATTGACGTGCGCAGCCCGCTGCATGAGCTGGGGTCGGTCGGGGCCAAGGTGACCTGGATCGTGGTCATCGTCAGCGCCGTGGCGGTGATCGCGGTGACGGTCACTTCGGGCATCCGCGGCTATCTGTACCTGAAGCAGCACTCGATCGAGGCGGTGATGTCCCAATCGCTGATCGTGGCCGAAAGCAGCAGCGCCGCGCTGTCCTTCCGCGACCGGGAAATGGCCGCCGGCGCGCTCGCCGCGCTGAAGGAGGTCAAGGGGCTGCAGCAGGCGAGCCTGATCGACGCGGAGGGCCGGGTCTTCTCGCGCTATACCCCGGCCGCCGCGGGCGTGGCGGCGGCCAGCGGCGCCCTGTACCCGGTGGGCCACTGGCGCAACGGCGATGGCCATGCGCTGGTGGTGCCGGTCAGCGATCGCGCGGGCGCCCACGGCCGGCTGCAGGTCGACTACCT
>DATHAV010000480.1:0-2957 GCA_035296505.1 Pseudoxanthomonas sp. | reverse complement strand
CGGGCTATTGGCAGGACCGTTCGTGGGTGCGCTGCTGGGCGAGCTGTGGCATGGACGGGCGCTCGGGCAGGCGACGCGGGTGGGCCTGGGCACTTGGCTGGGGATCGTGTTCGGTGTGGTGCTCAAGCTCGGGCTGGCGTTCGCGATGCTTGGCTTGTTCGCTTTCGCCTGGTTCTTCTGACCCGGCCGATGTCCGAATGCTGTAACGGGTCTTCACCGCACGAAGAGACCGCTGGATGCGCAACACCTGGAGGCAGCACCGCACATGCCGTGGACCGTAATCTTCACCATCGTCGTCACCGTCGTGGCCGTCGTCCTGGCCATGAACTTTTCCACGCCGGAAAAAAAGATCCAGCAGGAGGTCATGCACCGGCACGCCGTCGCCGACCCCGAGTTCCGGCGCGAGATGTCGGTGATGCTGGGCCCGGCCATCATCGGCGGTAACCGGGTCGACGCGATGCAGAACGGGGACGAGATATTTCCCGCCATGCTCGAGACGATCCGGTCGGCCGGGGTTTCGATCAATTTCGAGACCTACATCTACTGGTCGGGCGAGATCGGCCGGAAGTTCTCGGAGGCGCTGTCGGAAAAGGCGCGCGCGGGCATTCCGGTAAACCTGGTCGTCGACTGGGCCGGCAGCCTCAAGATGGACGATGAGCTGCTGGAGGAAATGAAGGACGCCGGCGTCAACATCCAGAAATACCGGCCATTGCGCTGGTACACGCTGAGCCGGATAAACAATCGGACCCACCGCAAGCTGCTCATCGTCGACGGGCGCATCGGCTTCACCGGCGGTGTCGGCGTCGCCGACCAGTGGCTGGGCCGGGCGCAGGACGCCGACCACTGGCGCGACTCGCACTTCAAGCTCGAAGGACCGGCGGTGGCGCAGTTCCAGGCCGCGTTCAACGACAACTGGATCAAGACCACCGGCACCGTGCTCAACGGTCCTAAGTATTTTCCCGAGCTGCAGCCCAAGGGCGACGTCCCGGCGCACCTGTTCATCGCCTCGCCCGCGGGCGGTAGCGAAAGCATGCACCTGATGTACCTGATGGGGCTGGCGGCGGCCAAGGAGTCCATCGACCTGGTGTCGGCCTACTTCGTGCCCGACAAGCTGATCGTCAAGGCGCTGAAGGAAGCGCGGAAACGCGGGGTGCGCGTCCGCGTGATCCTGCCGGGCGTGCATATCGATGCATTCTCCGTACGGTACGCATCCAAGGCGGGCTGGGGCGAGCTGCTGCTGGCCGGGATCGAGATCCACGAGTACCAGCCGACGATGCTGCATACCAAGATGCTGGTGGTCGACCGCGAGCTGGTGTCGGTGGGCTCCACCAACTTCGATATCCGCTCCTTCCGCCTCAACGACGAGGCCAGCCTCAACCTCTACGACCGCCGGTTCGCGCAGCGCATGAGCGAGGTGTTCGAAAGCGACCTGCGGCGCGCCAAACAGTACAATTACGAGATGTGGCAGGCGCGTCCGCTCAAGGACAAGCTGCTCGAACGCTTCATCATTCCCTTCAAGTCGCAGCTGTGAGTTCCGCCTGATGCCGTCGCCGCTGCCCAAGCTTTCCCTGTTCGCGTGCGCGGTCTGCGCCAGCGGCCATGCGGTGGCGGACATCGCGCCACAGGCGGCCACGCCCGAAGCCTGCGTGGCCATCGAGGCCGATGCCACGCGCCTGGCCTGCTACGACGCCGCCCTAATGGGCAAGGCGTCGGACCTGGCTTCGGACCCGGCGTTGGCATCGGCCGCCGCGCAGGCGGCCGTGGAGGAACGCGTGCGCCAGATCGAGGCGAACGCGCCCGGCCAGGACGCGCCGCTGCGCGAGCGCGTCCGTCACCGGCTGGGCGCGGTATTCGCCGATGACCAGCCCTACGAGGACATGCGCGCCAACGCCGGGAAAGGATCGCTGCTGGACAGCCGCTGGGAGCTGGCGAAGGACTCCAAGCTGGGCGTGTTCCAGATGCGCGCCTACAAGCCGGTGTACCTGCTGCCGGCGTTCTGGAGCAGCGATCCGAACGAGGCGCCCTCCTCGCCCAATCCGGACAATACGGTGCTCGACCCGGAAAACCTGAGCAGCGTCGAGACCAAGTTCCAGATCAGCTTCAAGACCAAGTTCGCCGAAAACCTGTTCGGCGACAACGGCGACCTATGGGGCGCCTATACCCAGAACTCCAGGTGGCAGGTCTACAACGCCGACGAGTCGCGCCCGTTCCGCGAGACCAACTACGAGCCGGAGGTGATGCTCGTGTTCCGCAACAACTACCGCCTGGGCGGCTGGCGCGGACGCATGGCGGGCATCAGCCTCAACCATCAGTCCAACGGCCGCGGGGATCCGCTCTCGCGCAGCTGGAACCGGGTGATCCTCAGCGCCGGGGTCGACCGCGACAACTGGGCGTTCGTGGTGCGGCCGTGGTGGCGCCTCTCCGACGGCAGCGACGACGACAATCCGGACATGGAGGATTTCATGGGCCGCGGCGACGGCATGCTGGTCTACAGCAAGAAAGGCCATGAGTTCGCCGTGCTGGGCCGGCATTCGCTGCGTGGGGGCGACAGATCCCACGGCGCGCTGCAGCTGGACTGGGGCTTTCCGATCGACCGCACGTTGCGCGGCCGCATGCAAGTGTTCCACGGATACGGCGAGAGCATGATCGACTACAACCACAAGGCGACCTACGTGGGGCTCGGCATTTCGCTGCTGGAGTGGTTTTGACCTGAGGCGCCTGCGGCAACATACGCGCCGATTGCCGGCGGTGCTGCCTAGGTCGACGTTGTCGCGTCCTGCACGCCGTCGGTGTCCTCGACGGACATTCAAATATGGACTCGGATTGCTTCCGCCTGATCGAAAGCTCGGATGCTCGTGGCTAGGCCAAGAGCGGCGAAGGGCGATGACCGGCACTCAGACCCAGTCGGTCAACCCCTCGCGCGCGTATACCTGCCTAAAGGAATCCAGCGACTTCAT
>DATHAV010000479.1:0-2491 GCA_035296505.1 Pseudoxanthomonas sp. | reverse complement strand
GCTCGACATGGCCCGCACCACTTCGTTCAACTGCGCCTGCAGCTGCGGGATCTGGCTGCCGAAGCGTTCGGCGCTGCCGGCCAGGGTCAGCAGCGCGGGTTCGCTGTCGATCAGCTGCTCGGCGCTCTTGGACAGCGGCGCCCAGGTCTGGTTGAGGCGGTTCAGCGGCCCGACCACTGCGCTCTCCGAGCCGAAGCGGCTGCCGAGCGTCGCGATGGTCGAGTCGATCCGCGACTTGGTCTGGCCGAGGGCCTCGAAGGCCTCGGCGTTGCCGGTCACCGCTTCACGGCCCTGGTTGGCCAGCTGTTGCGAGAGCACCTGCAGGTCGGCGGCGCCGGTGCCGGCCCCCGCCAGACGAGTGTTTTCGTAAGTCGCGATGCCGGTGTTGGCGCTGAACACGATCACCGACAGTGCCAGCATGACCAGCCAAAAGCTGCTACCGAAGCTGCCGAACTTGCTGGCCTTGGGAGAATCCGGTGCGGTGGTCATCTGTCAAATTCCTGGAAAAGTCGAGGTGCTGCTGTCGCTCGGTTACTGCCGGCCATCCGGCCCATGCCGGACATCGCGTCGGGCGCTGCCGCGTCCGCGGCCTCCATGGAATACGAACCAGTGGTCGCCCGCACGTGCGCAGCCTACAGCGCGGCCTGCTTGAATTCAGGCGTCCGTGCCAAGAGCGAAAGCGCGAATACCCCCCACTCATGCTCCCCCACTCGAAATGCACGCCGCACGAAATGGACATAGCGACCGTCGGCCACTCGGCCGGGCTCGACCTCCTGCCCATGGCTGAAGCCGCGCTGCCCGTACAGTTCGTCGATGGTCAAGGCCACGTCGCCGCCGGCCTGGCGAATGATCAGCACCCTCTGGCCGTCGTGCGGCGCGGTGTGCTCGCCTTCCAGGAAGTGCTTGAGGTCGATCACCGGGAATAGGTTGCCGCGCAGGTTGCCGATCCCCAGCAGCCACGGCTGGGCGCCCGGAACCGGCGTTATCGGCGGCAGCGGCACGATTTCCACCACGTCCTCGAAATTGGACACCAGCCGACGCTGCCCGATGCGGTAGCCGACCCCGCGCCACTGGTCGTGCGCGATTTCCTGCGCCGGCAGCGCCACCGCGTGCGCCAGGCTGCGGCGCTCGTACTCGGCCAGGATGTCGAACGGCGCGCGGCTCACCGGGCGCCTCGCGCCGAAGCCTGGCCCGGAGCAGCGGTGGCCAGCGCAGGATTCACCTCAGTGGCGGACATGGGTGCGGATGGCGTCGAGCAGCTCTTCGCGGGTAAAGGGCTTGGTCAGGTACTGCTCCGATCCGACGATGCGCCCACGGGCCTTGTCGAACAGGCCGTCCTTGGACGACAGCATGATCACCGGAGTGGCCTTGAACACCTGGTTGTTCTTGATCAGCGCGCACGTCTGGTAGCCGTCCAGGCGCGGCATCATGATGTCCACGAAGATGATCTGCGGCTGCTGGTCGGCGATCTTGGCGAGCGCTTCGAAGCCGTCGGTGGCCGTCACTACCTCGCAGCCCTCCCGCTTCAGAAGCATTTCTGCGGTCCGGCGGATGGTTTTCGAGTCGTCGATCACCATCACCCGCAGGCCGCTCAAGCCCCGGGCCGTGTTGTCATGCTCTGTCATTGCTTTGAATTCCCCAAGCGCGACGCTTCTTGTGTAACCGGCACCGCTGCGAAACACCTTATATCCCAAGCCCGGTACGAACTGTCAAGTTGAGGCGCCGCGGCCCCAAGCTAAACGTCGTGTTGCGATCCTGGCCCATTTGCCGCCTGCTAACATTCCGCAGCCAATTGTAGCGGCGGCCGCGCACCCGGAACCCCATGCCCCTCGACGTCATCGTCGTGATGGACCCCATCGGGGCCATCAAGATCGCCAAGGACACCACTTTCGCCCTGTTGCTGGAAGCTCGGCGTCGGGGCCACCGCCTGCACTACGTACAGCCCGGCGGGCTGTCGCTGCGGGACGGCGCGGTCTCGGCGCTGGCCGCGCCGCTCGAAGTCCGCGACGACCCGAGGAACTGGTTCACCCTGGGCGCCAGCCGCGAACTGGCGTTCGGGCCTGGGCAGGCCGTGCTGATGCGCAAGGACCCGCCGTTCGACGACCAGTACCTCTACGACACCCACCTGCTGAGCATCGCCCAGAACGCCGGCGCGATGGTCGTGAACGACCCGCAGGGGTTGCGCGACTACAACGAGAAGCTGGCCGCCCTGCTGTTCCCGCAGTGCTGCCCCCCCACGCTGGTGACGCGCAGCGCCGCCGACCTCAAGGCGTTCGTGGCCGAGCACGGCGAAGCGGTGCTGAAACCTTTGGACGGCATGGGCGGACGCTCGATCTTCCGCGGCCGCGCCGGCGACCCGAACCTCAACGTGATCCTGGAGACGCTGGTGGCCGACGGCCGGCAAACCTTGGCGCAACGCTTCATCCCGGACATCAAGGATGGCGACAAGCGCGTTCTGCTGGTCGACGGCGTGCCGGTGGACTACGTGCTG
>DATHAV010000478.1:0-2133 GCA_035296505.1 Pseudoxanthomonas sp. | reverse complement strand
TCTTCATGCCGGCCTCGCGCACGTGGGCCAGGGTGTCGAGGCGGTCCTGGTACTCCCGGGTCCGCACGATCTCGCCGTAGAACTCCGGGGCGGTGTCCAGGTTGTGGTTGTAGTAGTCCAGGCCCGCGGCCTTGAGCGCCTCGACCTGCGGTTCGCTGAGCATGCCCAGGGTGGCGCAGGTCTCCAGCCCGAGGGCCTTGACCTCGCGGATCATGGCCGCGACCTTGGGGAGGTCGCGGTCCTTGGGCGAGCGCCAGGCCGCACCCATGCAGAAGCGCGAGGCGCCGGCCCCCTTGGCCTGACGCGCCTTCTCCAGCACGGCCTCGATGTCCATCAGCTTTTCCGCGTCGACTCCGGTCCGGTAGCGCTGGGCCTGGGGACAGTAGGCGCAGTCCTCGGGGCAGCCGCCGGTCTTGATGGAGAGCAGGGTCGACACCTGCACCTCGGCCGGGTCGAAGTGCCGGCGATGCGCCGACGCGGCCTGGAACAGCAGCTCCGGCAGCGGCAGGTCCATCAGCGCCAGCAGCTCCTCGCGCGTCCAGTCGTGGCGCAGGGGCGAGTGCACAGCGGCGTCGGAGCCGGTCGGGGAAAGGGACATCGCGGGTCTCGCGGAGTAGAGTCGGCCAGTCTGGAAACCGGAGACTGGGCTGTCAACCGCATGGATGCCTTCAAAGTCGACCGTTGGCTGGGCCGGCTCGGCCGCGCGCTGCTGGTCGCGCGCTGCCTGCTGTGCCGCGAGCCGGGCGCGCGCGGGCGCGACCTGTGCAAGGCCTGCGCGCGGTCCCTGCCCTCGAACCGCAGCGCCTGCCTGCGCTGCGCCCAGCCGCTGCCGGAGCCTTCCGTATGCGGCCGGTGCCTGCGGCACCCGCCGCCGCTGACGCAGGCGCACGCCGCGTTCGTGTACCGATTTCCGCTGGACCGGCTGCTGCCGCGCTTCAAGTTCCACGGCGACCTGCCGGCGGGGCGCCTGCTGTCGCAGCTGATGGCCGAGGCGCTGGCGGCGGTGCCGCGGCCCGAAGCGCTGATCCCGGTACCGCTGCACCACGCCCGGCTGCGCATGCGCGGCTACGACCAGGCTCTGGAGCTGGCCAGGCCGCTGGCGCGGAGCCTGGAGGTGCCGCTGCGCGACCAGGTCCTGTCGCGCATCAGCAACACCCGGCCGCAGTCGGAGCTGGATGCGGAGGCCCGGCGGCGCAATGTCCGCCGCGCCTTCAGCGTGGCCCCGGACGCGCCGCTGCCGGCGCACGTGGCGCTGGTCGACGACGTGATGACCACCGGCGCCACCCTGCATGCGGCGGCGCGGGTGCTGCGGCGGGCGGGCGTAGCCCGGGTCGATGCCTGGGTCTGCGCCCGCGTGCCGTAGCGACGCGGCGACCAGCGAACGTTAGGCCGCCGGCACGGCGGTGGCGTAGTGCAGGGCGATGCCGGCGAACACCGCCGCGCCTATCCAGTTGTTGTGCAGGAACGCGCGGAAGCAGCCGCCGCGGTCGCGTCGCCGCGCCAGCCGCAACTGGTACCCCGCCAGCAGCGCCATCGCACCCAGCGCGCTCCAGTAGTACACGCCCAGCACCGCGTGGCGGCCGACCAGGGCCAGCGAGGCCAGCACCAGCGCGTACAGCACCCCCTGGACGACCAGGTCGAGATCGCCGAACAGGATCGCCGTGGATTTCGCGCCGGCGCGCAGGTCGTCGTCGCGGTCGACCATGGCGTACCAGGTGTCGTAGGCGGTGGCCCAGAGCACGTTGGCGCCATAGAGGAGCCACGCCAGCACCGGCACTTCGCCCTGTACCGCCGCGAACGCCATCGGGATGCCCCAGCCGAACGCCAGCCCCAGGTACACCTGCGGCAGGTACGTGTAGCGCTTGAGGTAGGGGTAGCTGGCGGCCAGGAACAGCCCGGCCACGCTCAGGTACACGGTGAGCCGGTTAAGCGTGAGCACCAGCGCGAACGCCGCCAGCATCAGCACCGCGAACACCGCCAGCGCTTCGCCTCCGGACACCGCGCCGGTGGCCAGCGGCCGGTCGCGGGTCCGCTCCACCTGCGGGTCCAGCCAGCGGTCGGCGTAGTCGTTGATCACGCAGCCGGCCGAGCGCGTCAGCCACACCCCGGCGGTGAACACCAACAGCGTCCACG
>DATHAV010000477.1:0-4566 GCA_035296505.1 Pseudoxanthomonas sp. | reverse complement strand
GCGATGTCCAGACCGCTCACGGCGCGGTCGAGTTCCTCGTCGCGGATGCGCGCCCGCAGGGTCTTGAGCCGGTTGCGCGACAGCACCAGCTCGCCGACCAGGTTGACGATCGCGTCCAGCCGCTTGGTGTCCACGCGGATGGTGTGTTCGGCTTCGCTGGCGCGCGCGGCCGGCTTGGCCGCCGGGTCCACGGCCGCGGGACGCGCGGGCGGCGGCGCCTGTCGCACGGACGCGGACGATGCCGCGGGGACGGCCGCGGCGACGGCGCCCGGGGCCGCGCCGCCGTGCAGCTGGTCCAGCAGCGCCTCGAATTCGTCCGGGTCGATCGGATCGCCGGCCACGGTCGCGGCGGCGGCGGGCGTCGCGCCGGGAGCGCTGGCGTGCAGCTGGTCGAGCAGGGCCTCGAACTCGTCGTCGCCGATCATGCCGTCGCCGGCCTCGGCCGACGACGGTGAAGGCGCGGGCGCGGCAGGCGCTCCGCGCTCCGCCGCCACCGGACCGACGTCGAACTGCTCGATCAGCGCCATCGGCGCAGGCGCGGCCTCCTCGCCCGCGCCGACCGCGTCGAGCATGCGCTGCAGGTAGTCCAGCGACTGCTGCGCGGCGTCGAAGTGGTGCGGCTCCAGCGTCGCCTGGCCGGCGCGCACCGCGCCCAGCGATTCTTCGGCGGCGTGGCACAGCTGCACCATGGCGTGGATGCCGAGGAACCCGGCGCCGCCCTTGAGCGTGTGGAACCCGCGGAACACGGCGTTGAGCTGGCCGCTGTCGCCGGGCGCCTGCTCCAGCGCGACCAGCTGTTCGCCGAGCCGGTCGAGGATTTCCTGCGCTTCGATCAGGAAGTCGGCGGCGATTTCCGGGGTGACGGCGGACATGCGCAACTGCCTGCGGCGCGGCTTAGAGGCCGAGGCCCGACAGCAGGTCGTCGGCGTCGTTCTGCGAGAACGCGTGGCGGTCCAGCCCGGCGATGGCCGGCCCGGCCAGGGACGCGTCGTCCTCCTTGAGCTTTTCCGGCGGCGGCAGGCCGAGGGCGGCGAAGCCCTCGTGCACGCGGCGCACGATGCCGGCCACCCGGCGGATGATCTGGCCGGTGAGGTCCTGGTAGTCCTGGGCCAGCGCCAGTTCGGTCAATCCGCCGCGGATCTGGTCGACCAGCGTGGCCTGTTCCGACGCCAGCGTGGTCTGCTTGAGCCGGTCGGCCAGGCCGCAGCAGTGCTCGGCCAGGTCCAGGGTCCTGTGGCTGGCCTTCTCGGTCATCTCGACCACGTGGTCCAGGCGCGCGCAGGCATCGTCGAGTTCCCCCGAACCCTCGTGCGCCGAAGGAAGTTCCCCCAGCGTCTGCGCCAGTTCGCGCGCCAGCCGGCCCAGCCCGGCCATCACCGGCTGCGTCCGCCAGGCGGCGATGGTGTCCAGCTCGCGGCGCCAGCCGGCCTCGTCGCCGTTCTCCAGCGCTTCGAGCGCGCTGTGCAGGCGCTCGATCAGCGCGGCGCGCGCCTGGGCGACGTCGGCGACCGCCGCATTCACGCCGCGGCCCCCAGGCGTTCGAAGATCTTGCCCAGCTTCTCCTCCAGCGTCTGCGCGGTGAAGGGCTTGATGACGTAGCCGTTCACGCCGGCCTGCGCGGCCTCGATGATCTGTTCGCGCTTGGCTTCGGCGGTGACCATCAGCACCGGCAGGCCCTTGAAGCGCTCGTTGGCGCGGATCGCCCTGAGCAGTTCGATGCCGGTGGTGCCGGGCATGTTCCAGTCGGTGATGACGAAGTCGAACTGGCCCTGCGCCAGGGCCACCAGCGCGGTCGAGCCGTCGTCGGCTTCGGCGGTGTTGGTATAGCCCAGTTCGCCGAGCAGGTTCTTGATGATGCGGCGCATGGTCGAGAAGTCGTCGACGATCAGGATGCGCATGTTCTTGTTGGCGGTCACTTGCTGGAACTCCAGGAGGTTCGTGCTTGGATCGGACGGCCTGCGGAACGCGCCCGCCTGCATGGCGTATCGGCGCTGCGGAAACTTTCTTCAGTCCTCGTCGTCGAGCCCGGCGTCGGCGCTTTCGAACACGTCCAGGCGGCCGCGCAGGCGCAGCATGGCCTGGCCGTGGATCTGGCAGACCCGGGATTCGCTCACCCCCAGCACCGCGCCGATCTCCTTCAGGTTGAGGTCCTGTTCGTAGTACATCGACACCACCAGCTGTTCGCGCTCGGGCAGGCGGCCGATCGCCTTGACCAGCGACTGGCGGAACTCGCTGCGTTCCAGCACGTTCTCCGGACTGGGCCCGCCGGTGCGGCGCAGGTGCGGCTCGCCGTGGTCCTCGACGTGCGACTCCAGGCTCAGCACCTGGCCGCGCGCGGCGTCCTCCAGCAGGCGCAGGTATTCGGGCAGCGGCATCTCCATGGCCGCGGCGACCTCGGTGGCGATCGCGGCGCGGCCGGTGCGCTGCTCGATCTCGCGCACGGCGGCGGCGGCCTGGCGGCTGCGGCGGTGGACCGAGCGCGGCATCCAGTCGACCCGGCGGATCTCGTCGATCATCGAGCCGCGGATGCGGATCGAGGCGTAGGTCTCGAACGAGGCCCCCTGCTCGGCGTCGTAGCTGCGCGAGGCCTCCAGCAGTCCGATCATGCCGGCCTGGATCAGGTCGTCCACCTCCACGCTGGCCGGCAGGCGCGCGGCCAGGTGGTGGGCGATGCGCCGCACCAGGTCCGCGTGCTGGGTGACGACGTCGGTCGCGGCGCTGCGCTGCACCGCCTTGTACTGGGCCGCGGCCTTGCTCATGCGGGCATCCCCCTGCTGATCATGCGTTCGACGAAGAACTCGACGTTGCCGCGGGCCCCGGCCGGCGGCTGCCAGCGCGCGCACAGGCGCGCGATGTCGTTGATCGCGCGCGCCGACGGGCTGCCCGGATAGGCCTTGACCACCGCCTGCTGGCGCTGCACCGCGCGCCGCAGCCAATCGTCCTGCGGCACCGGGCCCAGGTAGTGCAGGGCGATGTCGCCCAGGAAGCGCTCGCACACGCGCGCCAGCTTCTCGTACAGCCTGCGGCCCTCGGTGGCGTCGCGGACCATGTTGGCGACCACGTGCACGCGGTCCACCCCGCGATCGCGCGAGAGCACCTTGATCAACGCGTAGGCGTCGGTGATCGAGGCCGGTTCGTCGCACACCACCACCACCGCGTCCTGCGCGGCCTGGCAGAAGGTCAGCACGCTGTCGGTGATGCCGGCGGCGGTGTCGACCACCATGACGTCCAGCGCACGCTGCAGTTCGGAAAACACGTTCACCAGGCCGACGTGCTCGGCCGGCTGCAGCTCGGCCATGTGGCGCAGGCCCGATGACGCGGGCACCACCAGCAGCCCGTCCGGTCCTTCGACCAGCACGTCGTCCAGCTGGCAGCGCCCGGCGACCAGATCGGCCAGGGTGAACTTGGGCGCCAGGCCCAGCAGCACGTCGATGTTGGCCAGTCCCAGGTCGGCGTCCATCAGCAGGGTGCGCTTGCCCATCTCGGCGAAGGCCACGGCCAGGTTGACCGACAGGTTGGTCTTGCCAACGCCGCCCTTGCCGCCGGTGATCGCCATCACCCGCACCGGGTGCGGTCCCCCGACCATCGGCGGGGTCGCGCGCGGGTTGGTCTGCAGCAGGCCGTTGCGCATGAAATCGTTACGCAACATTGCAGGCCTCCTGCGCGCACGGCTGGTCGGCATCGCGGCGCAGCTGGTCCAGGCGGAGCACGAGGTTGGGGCCGTGCGCCCGGTGCAGGTCCTGCGGCACGCGCTGCCCGTCGGTGATCCAGGCCATCGGCAGCGCGTGGTCGACGACCACCGACAGCGCGCTGCCCAGGCGCCCGGTCTCGTCGACCTTGGTCAGCACCACCCCCTGAGGATTGGCGCCACGGAAGCGGCGCACCACTTCGTCCAGGTCGGCGAAGTGCGAGTTGGCCGGCAGCACCAGCAGCGTGTGGACCTGGGCGGCGGCGTGCAGCCAGTTGAGCTGGGCCGCCAGGTTCTTGTCGCGCTGGCCCATGCCGGCGGTGTCGATCAGCACCAGCCGGTAGTCGCGCAGGCGCTCGAGCGTACGCGCCAGGCCGGCTTCGCCGTCGGCCTCGTGCACGGCGATGCCGAGCTGGCGGCCGTAGCTGTGCAGCTGCTCGCGGCCGCCGACGCGGACCGTGTCGGTGGTCACCAGGACCACGTCCCGCGCGTTGTGCCTGGCGGCGTAGGTGGCCGCCAGCTTGGCGATGGTGGTGGTCTTGCCGGCGCCGGTGGGGCCGACCAGGGCGATGACGCCGCCGGCCTCCAGCGGATCGGCGGCGGTGATCGGCAGGCGCTTGGACAGCAGGCCCAGCATCAGGCCGCGCGCGCGGTGCATCGGGGTGTCGGCCGGAATCCGCAGGGCGACGTCGCGGGTCAGGCCGGCGTCGAAGCCGTAGTCCTCCATCAGCTCCAGCGCCTGGGCCCGCACCGGCGATCCGCGCAGGCGCTCGTCGGTGAGGCGGTGCATTTCGCGCTCGATCATCTCCCGCATCGAAGCGAGCTCGGCGCGCATCTGCACCAGGTGCTGGTCGTTTTCGTGCGCGCTTTCCGCGCTC
>DATHAV010000476.1:0-6933 GCA_035296505.1 Pseudoxanthomonas sp. | reverse complement strand
AGGTGCCGCCCCCGCTGTAGGTGGCGGAGGATCGATGAACAGGGGTTCATCCACGTTGTCTTGCGACCGGTCGGTAGTGCCGCCTTCCGCTCCGCCACCCCAGTTTTGGACGACCTGCGACGGCGGTCGCGCGGGCGGCGCGGCGCCTGGCGCTGGAGCGGCCGGCGGGTTTTCCTTGCGCCGCAGGAACGTCGCCAGGCTTGGAGCGGGGGTCGGGGTTGCCGCCGGTCGGGTCGCGGCGGACGGTACCGCCGCGGCGGGTAGGCCAGCCAGGCCGACGCCGCAGCTGGGACACCGTTCCGGTGCCTCATGGGTCACAGGATCGGTCGGGACCCGCTTGCGGCAATGGGGGCAGGAATCGAGCATTACTTATTCAAGCATGCCGGCGCGAGCGTACGCGAACGACGCGGCACCGATGGCGGTCCGGGACGCCACCGCGTCAGCGGCGCACGCCGTCGATGCGCATCCAGTCGCCGTCGCGTACGGCCGCCAGCCGATCGAACCACTGCGCGTACTGCGCCAGCAGCGCGTCTTCCTGCCCGTGCAGGATGCCGGACAGCGCAATGCGGCCTCCCGGGGCCACGCGCGCCGCGAGCGTGGCGGCCAGCGCCTCCAGCGCCGACGCCAGGATATTGGCCACGGCCACGGGGTAGGTCGCGGCCGGCTCGTCATCGGGCAGGTGAACGTGCAGCCGCCCGGCCACCGCGTTGCGCTGCGCGTTGTCGGCGGTGGCGATCAGCGCCTGCGGATCGTTGTCCACGCCTGTCGCCCGCGCCGCGCCCAGCTTCAGCGCGGCCAGGGCGAGGATGCCCGAGCCGCAGCCGAAATCCAGCACGCTCGCGCCCTCCAGCCGTCCCTCGTCCCCGAGTCGATCCAGCCAGCGCAGGCACAGCGCGGTGGTGGGGTGGGTGCCGGAGCCGAACGCCAGGCCCGGATCCAGCCGCACCACCGCGGCGTCGCCACCCCGGGCCTCGGCGGGCAGGTCATGGTTCCACGGCACGATGAAGGTGCGCCGCCCGAACCGCATCGGCTGGAACTGGTCGATCCACGCGCGCTCCCAGTCCTGGTCCTCGACGCCGCGGAAGCTCGCCTGCGACCAGTCCAGACCCGGATCGAATGACTCCACCGCCGCCAGCAGCGCCAGCGCATCGGTGTCGGCCGGAAACAGCGCGGTCAGCACCAGCGCGTTCCACAGCGGGGTCTGGCCCACGCCCGGCTCCAGGATCGCGTTTTCATCCTTAGTGCCGGCATCGGCATCCAGCAGCGTGACCGACAACGCGCCGACGTCTTCGAGCGCGTTCTCGTAGCGCGGCTGGTCGGTTTCGCTGCAGCGTAGTGAAAGTTCGAGATAGGGCATTGGTTGTCACCTCAGGTTCTTTAGAGCAGCTTTGAACTGCAATATAACTGTAATATATAAACAATAATTGATCAGGCGACAAACGCCAAGGCGTAGCACGATGAAGAAATCTCCCCTCTTGCTGCTGGTCGTATTTGCGGCACTGCTTATCGGCACGACGATCTTGTGGTCACATTACCGACCTGGTTCAAGCACGACTGTTGAAACTACGGCTGGAAAGCCAGATCTGCCAGCGCCGAAAGCCAGTGCTTCGGACTCGGAAGGTCCCAAGTTAGAACCCTCGGAAAGGCAAGATGATCGAGCAGACAATATCCGCATGCGTTTTGAACGCGCAAATGATCTTTATTCTTATGTAGACGAGCTTATCGAAAAAGCCAATGCTGGCGATGCGGATGCTGCGTGGATGATCAGCCGCGTCTATGATTATTGCGGACGGTACTCTGCTAATCCCGCAGGTTACTCCAAGGAGAGCGAAATCATGGCTGCCGCGTCATCGGCAACGGCGGCGGCATTGACCGCGCATCGCCAGGATTGCCTCCAGATGCGCGCGCTTCTCGCCAAAGGACGATTTGAGTAGCAGAGCACTTATGAGGATTCAACAAACAGCCGCTAGAGCGGGCAGCCTTGCCGCTGAAGCCTCTTTACTGGCGGCCCGCCAGCCGCTTTCCACGGAGCCGGGATAGGAGAATGCGCTTGTCGAGCGGGTGCGCAGTTCGCGCGATCCGGAGGCTTATCTAGCGCTTTCAGTCGCCATGGGGCCGATTGCCAGTGAAAAAGAATGGGACCTCAAAGGTCTTTATGGAGTTCCCAACGCGGATATCGCCTGGCAGTTGGCTGCGTGCCAGGCAGGTCTGGACTGCGGTCAGCGGAGCGCATTGATGACCATGTATTGCGCGAATGGAGGAATCTGCTCGACCGATCCAAATCAAGACTTCAGAACTTTCGTATTTGACGCAGCCGTACCGCGTCAAAGTGCTGACCGGCTCAATGAAATGGTCCGGTCTATTCTTGTCCCAGGGAGATTAAAATGAAGCAACAGCTTGAACCAAGAAAAGCAGGAAACAATCGGGCGCGGGTAATGCTGGTGGAAGACCTACTCTACATTTTCTGATGGGCTATTAAGCTTGGCAGCAGCCAACGGAGATACGGTTGCGGGCGTCATGTTGGATGGCCGTGCCCTTTTGAAGGATGATCCCCAGGCAGCTGATCGGCTCTTGAAAGCTGCAGAGGGAGGATCGACGTTCGCGTTGATGGTTCTGCAGGCTTACATGGCGGGCTCACCGAAAGTAAATCCAGAATTCGCCTATTCCTTGAGTCGAGTAATGGAAATGATGGGTGACACGCGTGTTGCCTTAGCGAGGGACATGTCTTTCCGGCAGACACCTCTCCAGAGATGCGTGTTAGTGCTGAAGCTGAAGCGCTGGTTCTTTTTAAGCAGATTGAAGCAAGATCGAAAAAACGTCCTTTTGTTGATCCACGTCCGTTCCCCTGATCAAACCGGAGAGATTCAATTATGAAAAGCAGGGAATTTATTGGCGCCTCACTTATTCTCGCTTCGGGCTTTGCCATCGCATGCCAAACACTACCGTTGCCTATTCCTCCGGTTCCCATTTCCGTATCTTGGGGTGACTTGGCCAAAGCCTTGCAAGCGGGATTCAGCAATTCAACTGCACTGCATGGTGCTGCCATGATGAAGCTTGATTCACACGCCAGCACTGCGGTTGGAGCTGATACTTGGAAGAAAAATAGTTATGAGGACTATCTTAACTATCGCGGCCCTCTAGGAGGGGCGAACTTGGTTCTTATACAGAAACCTTGCAACCAAACGGCTGAGGAAGCTGCAAAGCCAGAGCAGAGTCCACCAAGCGAGAATACCGGTGGCCGTGGCGGCGGAGAGCGCGTTGGCGGTGGTGGCGTCAGCCAGGGCAGCGGAGGCGGCGGACCAATTGGGTCTGGCTGTGGGGGTGGCAACCCGAGGGTTACTGTCGGCAGCATAAGGCAGCTTTAATTAAGCAATCTAAAAGGCGCCGGATAGACCGGCGCTTTTTATGCCGACGAAGTAACAAGAACCTCTGAACGAGCCATCTTTGCTGGCGCAGAGGGCGGACCGGAGTGCGCTCGTCTAGCGAGTCTCGAAGTCTAGATTTCCGAGCAGATCACCCCAGCGCGATCGACTTGTTCTTGCGCTCGGCCAGGCGCTTTTCCAAGTAATGGATGTTCTGGCCGCCGGCCTGGAAACCCAGGTCGCGCATGATGTCCTGCTGCAGCGGGATGTTGGTCTTGATTCCGTCCACCACCATCTCGCTCAGGGCCACGCGCATGCGCGCGATGGCGGTTTCGCGGTCCGGGCCGTGCACGATCAGCTTGCCGATCATCGAGTCGTAGTCGGGCGGCACGCGGTAGCCGGTGTAGATGTGGGTATCCACCCGCACCCCGGGGCCGCCGGGAGGATAGAAGCCGGAAATCAATCCCGGACTCGGGGCGAACGTGTCCGGGTCCTCGGCGTTGATGCGGCACTCGATGGCGTGGCCGCGCAGCACGATGTCCGACTGCTTGATCGACAGCGTCTGTCCGGCGGCGATCTTGAGCTGCTCGCACACCAGGTCGATGCCGGTGATGCGCTCGGTCACCGGATGCTCGACCTGGATGCGGGTGTTCATTTCGATGAAGTAGAAGCGCCCGTTCTCGAACAGGAACTCGAACGTGCCCGCGCCGCGGTAGCCGATGCGGAGGCAGGCTTCGACGCAGACCTTGCCGATCTCCATGCGCTGTTCTTCGTCGATGCCCGGCGCCGGCGCTTCCTCCACCACCTTCTGGTGGCGGCGCTGCATGGAGCAGTCGCGCTCGCCGAGGTGGATGGCGTTGCCCTGGCCGTCGGCCAGCACCTGGATCTCCACGTGGCGCGGGTTCTCCAGGAATTTCTCCATGTACACCTGGTCGTTGTTGAACGCCGCCTTGGCCTCGGCCTTGGTGGTGGCGATGGCGCTGTTGAGCGCCGCCTCGGCGTGCACCACGCGCATGCCGCGACCGCCGCCGCCGCCGGCCGCCTTGATGATCACCGGGTAGCCGATCTCGCGCGCGCTTTTGGTGTTGGCCACGATGCCGTCGCCCAGCGGGCCGCCCGAACCGGGCACGCACGGCACGCCGGCGGCCTTCATCGCGCGGATCGCCTCCACCTTGTCGCCCATCAGGCGGATGGTGTCGGCGCGGGGCCCGATGAAGATGAAGCCGGACTGCTCCACGCGTTCGGCGAAGTCCGCGTTCTCGCTGAGGAAGCCGTAGCCGGGATGGATCGCCTGCGCGTCGGTGACCTCGGCCGCCGCGATGAGCGCGGGGATGTTGAGGTAGCTGTCGCTGGACCGGGCCGGGCCGATGCACACCGACTCGTCGGCCATGGCCACGTGCTTGAGGTTGCGGTCCACGGTGGAATGCACGGCCACGGTGCGGATGCCCATGGTGTGGCAGGCGCGCAGGATGCGCAGCGCGATTTCGCCGCGGTTGGCGATGACGACCTTGTCGAGCTTGGGCATGGGGCTCAACCGATCACGAACAGGGGCTGGTCGAACTCGACCGGCGAGCCGCTCTCGGCCAGCACCGCCATCATGGTGCCGGAGACGTCGGCCTCGATCGGGTTGAACATCTTCATCGCCTCGATGATGGCCAGGGTCTCGCCGGCCTTGACCTGCTGGCCGACGCTGACGAAGGCGGGCTTGTCGGGCGCGGGCGAGGTGTAGAACGTGCCCACCATCGGCGCGCGCACCACGTGGCCGTCGGGCTGGTCGCCGGGCGGCTTGGGGCTGCCGCCGGTGGCCGACTCGGTGGGGGAAGACATCGGCATCGGCGCCGAACGCGGCTCCGGAGGCGCGGCGTAGACCGGTGCCTGCGCATAGCCGGCGCCCTTGGGTACCCGCGCCAGGCGCACGCACTCCTCGCCTTCCTTGATTTCGATTTCCGCCAGGTTGGATTCCTCCAGCAGGTCGATGAGTTTCTTGATCTTGCGCAGGTCCATGGTGGCCTCTGGGGTCGGTGCACGCGGCTGGCCGCCGCGTCGGGAAAGGGTCAGGCGGCGAGTCTTTTCAGGGCCGCATAGAGGGCATAGCGGTAGCTGTCGGCGCCGAACCCGCACACCACCCCGGCCGCCAGGTCGCTGAAGTAGCTGTGCTGGCGGAACGGTTCACGCGCGTGCGGGTTGGACAGATGGATTTCGATGAAAGGCAGGGCCGCGGCGGCCAGCGCGTCGCGCAGGGCCACCGAGGTGTGGGTGAACGCGGCCGGATTGATCAGGATGAAGGCGGTACCGTCGTCGCGGGCGGCCTGGACGCGCTCCACCAGCACGTGCTCGGCGTTGGACTGGAGGTGCTCCAGCATGTGCCCGGCCGCCTGTGCCTGGGCCGCCAGCGAGGCGTCGATCTCGGCCAGGGTCGTGCGGCCATAGACCTCCGGCTCGCGACTGCCGAGCAGGTTGAGGTTGGGGCCGTGCAGGACCAGCAGTCGCGCCATGAAGACTCCAGCAGAAGGCCGGCAGTCTGCTCGATCGATAGTTTGCTGTCCAGTTAGGCGAAGTTGCCTGCGATTTAAGCGAGTGTTTGATTCAGCCGCACTCGGCTGCGAGCGGGCCAACCGGGACGGCATACTGTTTCGCGCGTGCGCTTCCTCGAACTTGGCGCCGGCTGCCGCTAGGCGCGGACGGTCGCTAGCGGAGTGGCGCTGCTCCCTTGCGCGCGGCCTGTGCCGCCCAGCCTTCGATCTCGCCGTGCTCGAATGGGCCCACCATCTGCCTGAGCACGCGGCCGTCGGCCCCCACCAGCACCGTGTAGGGCAGCACGCCTCTGGTGTTTCCAAGCCACACGCTGGCATCGGCCGGACCGGGGGTATCGATGAGGATCGGATACGACACCGGCACCTTGGCCAGGAAAGCGCGGACGTTGGCGGGCGTGTCCAGCGCCAGGCCGATCACCTGCACGCCATGGGATTCCCGCAGGCTGGCGTAACGCTCCAGCTCGGGCATTTCCTCGATGCACGGACCGCACCAGCTGGCCCAGACATTGATCAGCAGCGGGCGGCCGGCATAGGCCTGCGGCAGCGTCTGCGATCGTCCATCCAGATCGGGCAGCGTCACTTCCGGCATGGGGTCGCCGGTCCGCGCCGGCGTCACGCCCGCAGGCGGCGGCGGTGTCGTGGCATCGAGCACCGCCTGCACGCCACGCTGGCCGGCTTGGGTACGCAGCAGCGGGCTGCCGCCGAACCACAGGCTGGCCAGGATGCCCGCCACCCCGGCCACGACCGCCACCAGCACCACGCGCAGGCCCGTCGCCTTCATCGCCTGGCGCGCTCCAGCGCCGCCGCCACCAGGCCCTGGGTCAGCACCGTCGGCAGCACCTCGCCCGGGCCGCCGTCGGCGGGGAACACCACGTACAGCGGCACGCCCACCGCCTGGTGCGCTTCCAGGAACGCGGTGATCTCCGGATCGACGTTGGTCCAGTCGCCGCGCATCAGCACCGCGCCCGCGTCCTTCATGGCGGCGGCGAACGCGGGCCGCGACAGTACCGCGCGATCGTTGGCCTTGCAGGTCACGC